>JAVEYW010000046.1 GCA_034003325.1 Desulfobacterales bacterium | reverse complement strand
CCCCCCTTCCGTCAACAGCTCTGGTAAAGGATGATCCGACGAAAATCCTGTAGCCGGAGGGAAAAGGATGCTGAAGGTGGATCAATACAGTTACATACGCAGCGCACATCGGATTTACGGCAAAACAATCAAGCAGATAGCAAGGGAAACGGGCCATTCTAAGAATACGATCAAACGGGTTCTAAGGGGTGAATATGCCGGGTACCGGCCACGGGTCCATCAGCCGTATCCTGCGCTTGGACCGCATTTGACCCTCATTGATAAATGGCTCAACGATGATAAGGGCCAACCTAAAAAACAGCGGCATACGGCTGTCAGGATTTATCACCGCCTTCAACAAGAGATTGGCTATGCGGGCTCGGAGGCCACCGTGAGAAGGTATGTTCGCGAAGCCAAGCTCAGAATCGGTTTGAGCGGACAACAGGTATTTATTCCCTGCCAGCCCACACTGGGCGGTGAGGCTGAAGTGGACTGGGGCACCTGTTATGCGATCCTGGATGGTGAAGCGGTAAGGCTCAAGCTTTTCTGTATGCGTTCAAAATATTCGGGCAAGCACTTTGTGCAGTGCTATTTTTGCGAGCGCCAGCAGGCGTTTTTCGATGCCCATATTCGCGCATTTGTGTTTTTCCAAGGGGTGTTTCCCGTGCTGATTTACGACAATCTTACAACGGCGGTGCAAAAAGTATATTTGGGCAAAAAGCGGGATCTTCAAGAAAGCTATAAGAAGTTTGTCGCCTATTACAATTTCGAGCCCCGCTTTTGCAACCGCAACGCCGGTCACGAAAAGGGCGGCGTAGAAGGCCTGGTCGGTTATGCTCGGCGCAATTACATGGTGCCGGTGCCGCGCGCCGCAAGCCTCGAAGCGTTAAATGAAAAACTTTTAAACGAGTGTATGGCCTATGGCGGCCACCGGATCGCCGGAAGGCAGCAAAGCGTCACTGAACTCTACGAAGGCGAGAAAAATCACTTGATCTCGTTGCCTGAAGTGCCGTTTAGCAACATCACACTGGTATCGGCCGGAATAGACAAATTTGCCACAGTGATGATCGACAAAAACCATTATTCAGTTCCAACGCGGTATGCGCATTTGCGAGCACGGGTGATCATGCACCATGACCGTGTGGAGATATTTTACGGTTCCAAAAAGATTGCCGCGCATAATCGACTATACGGCAACAACAAGTGGAGCCTTGAACCGGATCATTATCTGGAGCTGATCCAGCAGCGGCCCCAATCGTTTGATACTGCCCGGCCCATTTTGCAGTGGAGAAAAACATGGCCACAATGCCTTGAGAAGCTTCTGGAGCGGTTTTGCAGCAAGCAGGGAACCAGCAAGGGGATCAAAGATTTTATAACGGTTTTGATGTTTTACAAGCAGTTTGACGCAAAAGATATTCAAACGGCGGTACAACTGGCGCTGACCGCCGATGCAGGTTCCAGCGCTGCGATCGAGCACGTTTTAAGGCATTCATCAAAACCATGCAAACAATTTGAAAGCGTGGCCAACTGGCAACGGCTTGCCCCTGCCGATGTGTCGGTATACCAGCAGATCGGCGGTGACGTATGAATGCCGCGGTAAAAGCGCTGTTGGTCAGCAACTTAAAATCAATGAAGCTTGCCACAATGGGCAAGCATCTTGAGGAAAAGCTGCGCCAGGCCAAAGAATTAAAATTACCATACGAAGAGTTCTTGTTGAATCTGACCGAGATCGAAGTTCAGGTACGAAAAGAAAACGGTTGCCAAAAAAGAATAAAAGAATCCAATTTTCCACTATTAAAGCCGCTGGAGACTTTTAATTTTGAAGCCGCGGCGGATCTGGATGCAAGGCATATAAAAGAACTTGCCGGCGGCAGCTATATCGCCCAAAAGCGTAACATCATTTTGTTAGGCAAAAGCGGCACCGGCAAAACGCATCTGGCCACGGCACTGGCGATGGAGGCCTGCTCACAGGGCCACAGGACACGATTTGTAAGCGCATGCGGCCTTGCCAATGAGTTGATTGAGGCCAGGGATGAAAAGGTATTAGGCCGGGTCATCAAGCGATATGCAGGCTACAGTGTGCTTGTCTTGGACGAATTAGGGTATGTTCCATTTTCAAAAGAAGGATCCGAGCTGCTATTCCAAGTGCTGGCCGAGCGCCACGAGAAAAGGCCCGTGATCATAACCTCAAATATGGGATTTGGCGACTGGACACAGGTATTTGGTGATCCAAATCTCACGGCGGCCCTGTTGGATCGCATCACGCATAAAGCCCATATCATCAGCTGCAACTGGGAAAGTTATCGATTGAAAGAGACCCTGAAAAAGAAAAAATAACTTTAGCAATTGTTCTGATCTAAATGGGGGCTCTGCCCCCAAACCCCCGGGATTTAACGCCAAGGAGACCAAAGTATGTTGTTTTTAAAGGAAAAGCCGCATAACATTCATGCGGCTCCATACTTCGACCACCTGCCCAGCGCTCGGGTCGCTTCCCAGCGTTGCCCTATCCTCCAAACAGGTTTCGGGTGCATATCACAATGCCCAGTTCAAAG
>JAVEYW010000045.1 GCA_034003325.1 Desulfobacterales bacterium | reverse complement strand
AAGGCCGTTTGCTCTGTGTTGGACTCAAACCTGAGGTCTATAAGCGGCTGGAAAGCGCCGTAGCGGATATTTTTTCCAATTCCGATTTTCATAAAGCCAATATTCGGGACGTGGCCAAAAAAGCAGGCATCAGTTTCAGTACCATCTATAATTATTTTGGCAGCAAGGAAAAACTCCTGTTCTCGTTTGTTGATATCTGGCTCGGGAAACTCTGTGACCGAATTGTCGATCACCTTCAGGGAATTGAAGATCTGAAGGAAAAAATGCGCAAAGTGTTCTGGCTTCAGCTGGATTATTATGAACGGCACCCGGCTCTCGGTCAAATTCTCTTTATGACGGTGCCCATGAAAACCTGGATGGAGGATGAGACCTTTACGCAGGCAAAGATGATTCGAATTTATCTGGACGTGTTGAAAAAAGGACAGGCGGAAGGGGTTCTGAATTCAAAGGTCGACACGGAAGTGCTGCTCGATGTCATGATGGGCTTTGTTCAACGAACCTATTTTATGTGGGTATCCCGGGGGCGCAAGCGAGGCCTGGCGGAACAGGCCAATTCGCTGTTTGAAATTATATGGCGGGCAATAACCAATCCAATAGCGGATAAGGTGACGTAGCCGGTCAATATAAATGCGGGTAAGAATAAGCCGTGGGGTTCCGACCAGGCCCCCGCCGGCAAGAAACCGTTTTGAATTCAAAAAGGAGTCAACCATGGGGGAGCATTCGAACATGCAACAATGGATGAATCTCGCAATCAAAGAGCTCAAAGGCCAATCCCTCGACACAATCCATTGGCAAACGCCTGAAGGCATTCCCGTCAAGCCGTTGTATACGGCCGAAGACCTGGAAGGCATGGAACATCTTCATACCCTGCCTGGGCTCGCGCCCTATGTGCGGGGGCCTATGGCGACGATGTTCACCAATCGACCCTGGACCATACGCCAATATGCCGGTTTTTCAACAGCCAGGGAGTCCAATGCCTTTTACCGGCGGAATCTGGCGGCCGGCCAGAAAGGGCTGTCTGTGGCCTTTGATCTCGCCACCCATCGCGGCTATGATTCAGATCATCCCCGGGTGTCCGGTGATGTGGGGAAAGCCGGCGTTGCCGTTGATTCGGTAGAGGATATGAAGATTTTGTTTGATCAAATTCCGCTGGATCAAATGTCGGTTTCCATGACCATGAACGGTGCGGTGCTGCCCGTGTTGGCCGGTTTTATCGTGGCGGCGGAGGAGCAGGGGGTTGCCCCTGAAAAGCTCACCGGCACGATTCAAAATGATATTCTAAAAGAGTACCTGACGCGAAATACCTATATTTATCCGCCAGCGCCCTCTATGCGGATTGTGTCTGACATTATCCGCTATTGCTCGAAGCATATGCCGAAATTCAATACGGTCAGTATCAGCGGCTATCATATGATGGAAGCCGGTGCCAACTCCGTGCTGCAAACGGCCTTTACCCTGGCCGACGGGCTGGAGTATGTAAGGGCGGCGTTGAAGGCGGGGCTCGACATTGACGAATTTGCGCCGCGGCTGAGCTTTTTTTTCGGGATCGGGATGAATTTTTTTATGGAAATCGCGATGCTGCGGGCTGCCCGGTTTCTGTGGCATCGCCTGATCAGCCCATTTAATCCGAAAAATCCGCAATCCGCCAAACTGCGTACCCACTGTCAGACCTCCGGGTGGTCCCTGACCGCCCAGGATCCCTATAACAATATCATTCGGACGACGCTGGAGTGCCTTTCCGCGGTTCTGGGCGGCACGCAATCCCTTCATACCAATTCCTTCGACGAAGCGATCGGACTGCCCACGGAGTTTTCGGCCAGACTCTCTCGAAACACACAAATCATTGTTCAGGAAGAATCGCATGTGTGCAAGGTGGTGGACCCGCTGGCCGGATCCTATTACATAGAAGCGCTGACGGACGGTATCATTCGGGAAGCCGGAAAACTGATCAAGGAGGTCGAGGCCCTGGGCGGAATGGCCAAGGCCATAGAGTCGGGCATGCCGAAAATGCGAATCGAGGCTTCTGCTGCCAGACGCCAGGCTCGCATCGATCAGGGTCTGGATGTTATTGTGGGGGTGAATAAGTACCAATTGGAAAAAGAAACGGAGATCGATGTGCTGGAAGTCTCCGGCGCAATTCGAGACGAGCAGGTGGCGATGATTCGGCAAGTCAAGGCACAACGGGATGCGCAAGCGGTTCGCCAAGCCTTGGAGGCAATCACCCATTGCGCCGAATCCGATGGAAATTTACTGGAAGCCAGTATTGCGGCCGTGCGTGCCAGGGCGACGGTCGGGGAGATATCGGAAGCCATGGAGGCAAAATTCGGGCGATACGTGGCTACTACCCAATGTATTTCAGGCATTTACGCCGCCGAGTATGGCGACAACGAAGCCTTTGCCGCTATGCGCAAACGCACGGATTTGTTTGCCGAAAAAGAGGGGCGGCGGCCGCGGATTTTATTGATTAAAATGGGGCAGGATGGGCATGACCGGGGGGTTAAGGTCGTGGCCACCGCGTTTTCGGATCTGGGCTTTGATGTGGATCTGGGCCCCATGTTTCAGACGCCTGAAGAGGCTGCCCGCATGGCGGTTGAAAATGACGTTCATGTGGTGGGTGTTTCCACGCTCGCGGCGGGCCACAAGGTTTTGGTCCCTGCGCTGGCGGCCGCGCTGAAGGCCGAAGGTGCTGAGGACATTCTGGTAGTGGTCGGCGGCGTGATTCCGCCGAAGGACTATCAATTTCTGTATGATACGGGCGCGGTCGCCGTGTTCGGTCCGGGAACCAACCTTCTCGAAGCGGCCAATAAGGTATTGAATGCGCTTGAAAAGCGTGGTGCAAATGCCTGAAAACGCCTCCTTTTATGTGCAAGGCGTTCTTGCGGGTGCTCGCCGGATTTTTTCCAAAACCATTACGCTCATTGAAAGTTCAAATCCCGAGCACCAACG
>JAVEYW010000044.1 GCA_034003325.1 Desulfobacterales bacterium | reverse complement strand
TGTAGATCCCCACAAACAACGGAACCAAATCCGGGCTAATTTTCACAATAATTGACAAACGAGAAGGAATTTTCAAATTAAATGGGCCTCCTGATGGAGGCTCTTTTATTTTGAAAAAAGGGTGCGCCGGTCGGCCAACCGACGCACCCGACCAACCGGGGGCCTTTTTGAGCCCTCAACAAGCTGATAAGATGATACTTTTCGTAGACGTAAAACTCAACCAGATTTTTAGCCAGGGACGCAATTTTAATTGGGTCAAACCCGATAGCTGCCCGCGCTGTCAGTCGCGCTGTCTGTGGGGGCATGGCTTTGCTGCGTGCTTTTTCGACGGTTACAGCCAGGCACTGATGCTGCGCCGGTACCGGTGCCCGGATTGCGGCTGCATTATTCGCATGAGGCCAATCGGATACTTTGCTCGTTTCCAGGCGGCCATTGCAGCGATCAGATTCTGTCTTCAGGCGCGATTGTCAGCTGGCAAATGGCCCAAGGGACCATCGACATCCCGTCAACGGCACTGGATGTCGGCACTAAAACGCAAGAGCCAAGCTTTTTTCGGTATCGGCATGGATTTGATGAACGCTTTTGATTGGTTCATCAAGACCAAGCGCATACCGGTGAGCCGTTCCATTTAGGCGCGTTATTCAAAGACCCTACCCAACAGTGCGCTATCGGCCCTTGGAAAACTGCTTTATAGCCGGCCGATCACACACAAAAGGAGGGGTTTTGATGACGGAAAAGAAAAACGAACAGATCGCGGTCTTCCGCTTCGGGGTCATCCACGAGTTTGTCGGCGGGGCCAGGCTCTCGGCAGATGAAAAACGGCGCCTGCTGCACGACAAGTGTTGCCGAAAATGGATCATCCCGCATTGCAGCCGCAGCCGGATCAGTGAAAATACGATCTACCGCTGGATCAGGCGCTACGAAAACAGCGGGGGCGATATCAAGTCGCTTTATCCGGAAAAGCGCGCCGACCATGGCAAACTGCGCGGCATTGACGAAGAAACTGCCGCACATATCGTTCAAGCCCGAAGGCAAAAACCGCATCTGCCAGTGCCTTTATTGCTGGCCGAACTAAAGAGCCAATGTCTGGTGGCCCGGACAACGAGCCTTGCCACGATCTATCGGCTTTTGCATCGCCAGGGCCTGATGGAAAAAACGCAGGCCGTCGAGGATAGAAGAAAATTTGAAGCCCAACAGCCCAACGATATCTGGCAAAGCGATGTGATGCACGGGCCGAAGGTGCCGGTGGATCAAAAATCGCGCAAAACCTACCTGATCGCCTTTATCGATGATCACTCCCGGTTGGTATCGCATGCCGCTTTTTACTTGTCGGAAAATCTGGCATCTTTCATGGACGCCTTTGAAAAGGCCTTGTTAAAGCGCGGGCTGCCAAGAAAACTCTATGTCGACAACGGGGCGGCCTACCGCAGTCACAAACTCGAGTTCACCTGTGCCTCGTTATCCATCGCGCTGATCCATGCCCGACCGTATAAACCACAGGGCAAGGGCAAAGTGGAGCGCTTTTTTAAGACCATCCGAAGTCAGTTTTTGCCCACCGCCGATACCAGCAACCTTGACAGCCTGAACCGCTCGCTCGATCACTGGCTGGAAAACGCCTACCACCAAAGGGTGCACAGCGGCACCGGCATGAGCCCGTTTTGCAGGTTCACACGCAATATGAGTTGTCTTCGCCAGGCGCCGGCAAACCTTGCCGATCACTTTCGCAAGGCCGTTTACCGAACGGTGGCCAAAGACCGGACCGTCACGCTCGATGGCCGCCTGTTCGAGGCCCCGGTTGCCCTCATGGGCCGCAAAGTGCTGCTGTTGTACCATGAACATGCGCCCGAGCAGGTTGAGGTGTTTTTCGACCAGATCTGCTACGGGCTGTTGGTGCCGGTCGATCTGCATGTCAATTGCCGGGTCAAAAGAGACAAGAGCAGAAACATCGAACTGCAATCGGGTGCCACCGCCTACCAGGGAGGCGGCCTATGGAAATGAAAAAAAAGTACAGGGCGTTGTTCGGCTTTACCAAGGAGCCCTTTGCATCCGATATCGCCGTTAAACAGATCATGCAAACGGCACAGCTTGCCGCGGCCCAGAACCGCTTCGAGTATGCCACCGATCTGGGCGCCATTTACCTGATCACCGGCGACACTGGCTCGGGCAAATCAACGGCCATCCGTTACCTGCTCAGCTGCTTGCATCCATCCGAGTACAAACTGCTGTATGTCACGGCCACCACCGGATCGATCCTTGAACTGTACCGGCTGATATTGGGCCAGCTCGGCCTGAGGCTGGCCGGCATGTCCCGCGCGGTGATGACCAGTTTGATCAAAGGCCAGGTGCTGGAAATGATCAACAAGAAAAAAAAGGCGGTACTGGTCATCGATGAGGCCTCTATGTTGCGCATCGAGGTCTTTGCCGAATTGCACACGCTTTGCCAGTTCGAAATGGACTGCAAACCCTATCTGCCCCTTGTTTTGGCCGGTCAGTCCAACCTGATCGATAAGTTGATGTATCCGGGATGTCTTCCGCTGGCCTCGCGCGTGGTCGCCAAAAGCCACTTTACCGGCGCTGAGCGCACCCAGATGCAAGATTATCTGTTGCATCATCTGTCGATCGCCGGCGTCAATAGCATGCTGTTTGACGACGCCGCCATTACCGCCATCCATCAGGGCTCCGGCGGCATCTTCCGAAAAGCCAATCACCTGGCCCGCGGTGCGCTCATCGCAGCTGCCATGCAAAAAACCAAAGCGGTCACGGCCGAACATGTCCAGGTGGCCGCATCCGAGCTGTTTTAAATTAGTGCTGCTTTAAAGCCAATGACCTGTTGATGCGCAGCTGGTCAAAGGCAACCAGGCTTCCGGCCAAACGGAGTCGGGCTCTGCTGGGGAGCAACCCGCCAAGGGATAGCCGGTTGAGGAGGCATTGTGCCAAGGCGGAAGGGGACTTGCTCGAAAGGGCCGGTCCCCTTCCTGCTTGCACCATAATGCTTCCTGTTCATGCCTTAAAAAACCCATACGATTAGATGGAGCGCAGCGACTCCTTCCATTGAATCTGAAATCCCCGCGGACTCTTCAATTTAATCTGAAAATCCAGTTCCATTTATTGGGGGAATCAACA
>JAVEYW010000043.1 GCA_034003325.1 Desulfobacterales bacterium | reverse complement strand
CTGATGTTGGATGCCGCTGCCAAGGGGGGCCATGTCGTGTGTGTCGGCGAGAGGGGGTACATCCTTGTTTCCGACGATGATGGAAAGAACTGGAGACAAGTGGAAGGGGTGCCGACGCGGGCCACCCTGACCGGCGTGTATCTTCATGATGAGAAGCTGGGGTGGGCCGTTGGGCACGATGCCGTTATTCTTCGAACGACCGATGGCGGGAAAGCCTGGGAAAGCGTGTTTTCAGATCCTGCGCTTGAGATGCCGCTTTTGGATGTATGGTTCAAGGATGCCCGAAACGGTTTTGCAATAGGCGCGTACGGTCTTTTTATGGTGACGACGGACGGCGGCAGTACCTGGAGCCGGCGGAAAATCGGCGAAGATGATTATCACCTTAACCACATCAGCGCATCGCAGAGCGGAAAGTTGTACCTATCTGCCGAATCCGGAAAGGTATATCGATCCGATGACGGAGGCGAGGTCTGGCAGATTTTGTCATTGCCTTATGAGGGGTCTATTTTTTGTACGCTGCCGCTGAAGGGTGAAGCCGTGCTCGCCTTTGGATTGCGGGGCAATGCGTTCAGATCCACTGATTCCGGCGCATCCTGGACGAAAATCGACACGGGGCTGACCGCGATGCTGAACGACGCCCAAGTGCTCAGGGACGGGCGAATCGTTGTCTGCGGTCTGGGGGGTGCTCTTATAGAAAGCCGTGATGAAGGGAAAAGCTTTCAGTCGATTGAAAAGAAAAGCGGGCGGCAGGGGATTTCAAAAATATTGGAAGCTAAAGGAGCGGGGTTGCTGCTGTTCGGCGAATTCGGTGTGCAAACGATGTCGTTAACGGCTTCAAACACATAACCCGATTGAAATGTCAACTACTCGGGAAGCCGGGGCGGAAGGTTTTTTATTTCCGAGCAGTCACTTAGAATGGTACATAGGAGCAACCATGAGTTTTTTTTCGAACATTGGGAAAATCAGGTCCGGGCTATTTAAGCACAGGGCTTTGGTGCTTGCTTTTTTCGTTATAGCCACCATTTATTTGGGGTATTCGGCATCGCGCATTTATCTTGATGCGGGCTTCACCAAGCTTTTGCCGATGACGCACCCGTTTATGAAGACCTACGTTGATTTTCAAAAGGATTTTGGCGGCGCCAACCAAATTCTCGTTGCGCTGACCACCAAGAAGGGGGATATTTTCACGCCGAAGTTTTTCACGGCCTTACGGGAGGCCACCGATGAAATTTTTTTCATACCGGGGGTTGACCGCAGCCGTGTTTTTTCGATCTGGACGCCGAATGTTCGCTACACCGAGATCATCGAGGGGGGGATTGCCGCCGGCAATATCATTCCGAACGGGTTTGAGCCGACGCCCGAGGGGCTTGAACAAGTCCGCCAGAACATTCTTAAATCCGAGTATCTGGGACGACTGGTGGCAAACGATTTCACGGGCGCCATGATTGCCTGCGACCTTCAGGAGGTGGATCCGACCACCGGGGAAAAACTTGATTTCATGAAGGTTGCCAAGCAACTGGAAAAGGTTCGAGAGAAGTTTTCAAACGAAGATATTGATGTGCATATCATCGGTTTTGCAAAGTTCATCGGTGACATGGTGGACGGGGTTGCGGCGACGCTCCTGTTTTTCGGCATGGCCTTTCTTTCGACGCTGGTGATTGTATTTTGGTACACGCAATCCATCAAATACACGGTGCTGGTCGTCTTGAATGCGCTCGTGGCCGTGATTTGGCAGCTCGGATTGTTGTCTTTGTTCGGCTACGGGATCGATCCCATGGGAACCCTGGTGCCGTTTCTGGTATTCGCCATCGCGATCAGCCACGGGATGCAGATGGTGAGAGGATGCATGTCCGAGGTATTTGATGGGTATGCGCCCGTGGAAGCAGCCGAAAACGCATTGAAAAAACTCGCTGTTCCCAGCCTCACCGCTCTGATTACCGACATTATCGGCTTTGCGACCATTCTGCTGATTCAGATTCGAATCATTCAGGAGATGGCGATTGGTGCGTCCATCGGCGTGGCCGCTATTGCCATTGTGGATATGTTTCTTCTGCCCATGCTTCTCTCCTTTATGTCCGTGGATGATGCCTATCGCTTAAAACTGAAAAAGCGGGCCGCCCTCATGGCGCCGCTGTGGCGGGGATTGTCCAAGGTGGCCGACCGCAAATGGGCCGCTGTCATCATTCTGGTTTCAGTGGTGCTCCTTGTTGCGGGCTGGCATCAGTCGCGACAGGTCAGAATCGGAGATTCCCAAGCGGGGGTTCCCGAGCTGCGGCCGGATTCCCGTTACAACCTGGACACGGATGTGATTATCAGCAAATTTGCCATTGGCGTTGACTCCATGATCATCTTTGCCGAGAGCAAGCCGGATGCCTGTATCGATCACGACGCGATGAGCTATATTGATGAATTTGCCTGGTACATGAACGGCGTTGAGGGGGTTAAGTCGGTGGAGAGCCTGCCCGGTATTGTCAAGCATCTGAGCGCCGGATGGAATGAAGCCAATCTGAAGTGGCGGGTATTGTCCAGAAATCCGCAGGTTCTCGGGCAGGCTTGCTGGTATGTGCCATCCACATCGGGACTGATGAACAAGAACTTTAGCGTGATGCCGGTGCGCATATACACCGAGGATCACCGCGCCGAGACGATCGCGCATATTATCAAATCGGCGGAAACGTATATCGCGGCCCATCCCTCGGAGAATGTCACGCTGCGGTTTGCCGGGGGCAATGTCGGCGTAATGGGCGCCACCAACCAAGTGGTTGCCGCGGAACAGCTTCCGATCGTTATGTATGTTTATATGGCAACAATCCTGTTCGTACTTATTTCTTTTCGATCCTTGCCCGCGTTATTGTGCATCCTTTTGCCGTTGGGGCTTGTTTCGATCCTCGGGTATGCCATGATGGCGCTGCTGGGAATCGGTCTGAAGGTGAACACGCTTCCGGTGGTGTCGCTGGGTGTGGGCGTGGGGGTGGATTACGGGATTTATTTATACAGCACGCTGATCGCGCTTCGCTGGGAATCCGAATCGTTACGAGAGGCATACGAAAAAACGCTCAATTATACCGGCAATGCCATATTGCTGACCGGGATCAGTTTGGGACTTGCCACCGCCACCTGGATTTTTTCACCGTTGAAATTTCAGGCGGACATGGGCATCCTTCTGACCTTCCTGTTCATGTTCAACATGGTTGGCGCCGTGTTTATTCTCCCCGCCCTGGCCAGATGGATTCTTCGCAGACGCAAAGCGCCCGTTCGGGGGAATGAAAAAGTGGAATCCACTGGTTTCAATAAGCAACATCCCGAAAAAACGCCGGGTAAACCCGCTGTGGCTAAAGTTTAATCCCTTTACCGTGAC
>JAVEYW010000042.1:2078-3839 GCA_034003325.1 Desulfobacterales bacterium | reverse complement strand
TTTACCTTTGCACTCCCCAAATGCGGGGAAACGATCTTTGAGAAATTGGGAAAGCCAAAAAGTAGCGCAAAAAAAATACCCGTTGATTGACTTTAGTGTTGATTAACGAACCAGAGGAAAATAAGAGTCGGGACAGTACTTGCATATTGTCTAGAGAAATTTAGAAACAATGGAGAGTTTGATCCTGGCTCAGGATGAACGCTAGCGGCAGGCTTAATACATGCAAGTCGAACGGTAACAGGCCCGGCAACGGGTGCTGACGAGTGGCGCACGGGTGCGTAACACGTATGCAACCTACCCTTAACCGGGACATAACACTGAGAAATTAGTGCTAATATTCCATGGTATTACGAAGAGGCATCTTTTTGTAATTAAAGATTTATTGGTTAGGGATGGGCATGCGTCCCATTAGTTAGTTGGAGTGGTAACGGCACACCAAGACGATGATGGGTAGGGGTCCTGAGAGGGTTATCCCCCACACTGGTACTGAGACACGGACCAGACTCCTACGGGAGGCAGCAGTAAGGAATATTGGGCAATGGGCGGGAGCCTGACCCAGCCATGCCGCGTGCAGGAAGACGGCCCTATGGGTTGTAAACTGCTTTTGTTTGGGACTAACAGCCGGGTCGTGACCCGGCCTGCAGGTACCGAATGAATAAGCATCGGCTAACTCCGTGCCAGCAGCCGCGGTAATACGGAGGATGCGAGCGTTATCCGGATTTATTGGGTTTAAAGGGTGCGTAGGCTGGTAATTAAGTCAGTGGTGAAATACTCCGGCTCAACCGGGGGGCTGCCGTTGATACTGGTTACCTTGAGTTTAGATGATGTGGGCGGAATGTGTCATGTAGCGGTGAAATGCATAGAGATGACACAGAACACCGATAGCGAAGGCAGCTCACAAAGCTATTACTGACGCTGATGCACGAAAGCGTGGGGATCAAACAGGATTAGATACCCTGGTAGTCCACGCTGTAAACGATGATCACTAGCTGTAGGCGATACACTGTCTGTGGCTAAGCGAAAGCGATAAGTGATCCACCTGGGGAGTACGTCCGCAAGGATGAAACTCAAAGGAATTGACGGGGGCCCGCACAAGCGGAGGAGCATGTGGTTTAATTCGATGATACGCGAGGAACCTTACCTGGGCTTGAACGTATATTGCATGATTGTGAAAGCGATCTTTCTAGCGATAGACTATATACGAGGTGCTGCATGGCTGTCGTCAGCTCGTGCCGTGAGGTGTTAGGTTAAGTCCTGCAACGAGCGCAACCCCTGTCTTTAGTTGCCAGCACGTCATGGTGGGGACTCTAGAGAGACTGCCTGCGCAAGCAGAGAGGAAGGTGGGGATGACGTCAAGTCAGCACGGCCCTTACGTCCAGGGCTACACACGTGCTACAATGGCCGGTACAGAGGGCAGCGACCTGGTGACAGGTAGCGAATCTCCAAAGCCGGTCTCAGTTCGGATCGGAGTCTGCAACTCGACTCCGTGAAGCTGGATTCGCTAGTAATCGGATATCAGCAATGATCCGGTGAATACGTTCCCGGGCCTTGTACACACCGCCCGTCAAGCCATGGGAGTTGGGGGTACCTGAAGTCGATCACCGCAAGGAGTCGCCTAGGGTAAACCTGATGACTGGGGCTAAGTCGTAACAAGGTAGCCGTACCGGAAGGTGTGGCTGGAACACCTCCTTTCTGGAGCGACTGTTATGAACCTTTGATTCAAGGTATTGTTGCGCTGCTTTGGCTTTTCCCTTTTTTATA
>JAVEYW010000042.1:0-1978 GCA_034003325.1 Desulfobacterales bacterium | reverse complement strand
AAACGCTCTTTGACATACTGGGAAGATACACAACGAGATAGCAATTTAAGTTTTAGAACGAGAATCGTTAAATCGAGTACGAAGTAATTAAAGAAGTGAATAAGAGCGAAAGGTGGATGCCTTGGCTCTCAGAGGCGAAGAAGGACGTGACAAGCTGCGATAAGCTTCGGGAAGCTGCAAATAAGCGTTGATCCGGAGATTTCCGAATGGGGCAACCCAGCCGTCTTCAGGACGGTTATCCCTGGCAACGGGGAGGCGAACGCGGGGAACTGAAACATCTAAGTACCCGCAGGAGAAGAAAACAATAGTGATTCCGCAAGTAGTGGCGAGCGAACGCGGATCAGCCCAAACCAGGTTTGTTGAGGCAATCCTGGGGTTAAAGGACTTGCATAATGAACAAGACAAGCTAATGGAACTGTCTGGAAAGGCGGGCCGCAGACGGTGAAAGCCCGGTACATGAAAGCATGATTTTGTTTAAGCGAGTATCCTGAGTAGCGCGGGACCGGAGAAATCCTGTGTGAAATGGCCGGCACCATCCGGCAAGGCTAAATACTCCTGAGAGACCGATAGTGAACCAGTACCGTGAGGGAAAGGTGAAAAGCACCCCGCACAGGGGAGTGAAACAGAACCTGAAACCCTTCGCTTACAAGCGGTCGGAGTCCTGCTTATTGTGGGATGACGGCGTGCCTTTTGCATAATGAGCCTACGAGTTACACTTCAGTGGCGAGGTTAATCCTTTTAAGGGGAGCAACCGGAGCGAAAGCGAGTCTTAACAGGGCGTATAGTCACTGGGGGTAGACGCGAAACTTAGTGATCTACCCATGGCCAGGTTGAAGTTGTGGTAACACACAATGGAGGACCGAACCGTTAAACGTTGAAAAGTTTTCGGATGAGCTGTGGGTAGGGGTGAAAGGCTAATCAAACTGAGAGATAGCTCGTACTCCCCGAAATGCCTTTAGGGGCAGCCTCGTGTGTGAGTGTCATGGAGGTAGAGCTACTGATAGGACTAGGGGGCTTCACCGCCTACCAAATTCTGACAAACTCCGAATGCCATGACATGCTCCACGGGAGTGAGGGCTTGGGTGCTAAGGTCCAGGTCCGAGAGGGAAAGAACCCAGATCATCCGCTAAGGTCCCCAAATATATGCTAAGTTGAAAAAACGCGGTCTGATTGCACAGACAGCTAGGATGTTGGCTTGGAAGCAGCCATTCATTTAAAGAGTGCGTAACAGCTCACTAGTCGAGCGATCGGGCATGGATAATAAACGGGCATAAGCATATTACCGAAGCGGTGGACTCAATACTTAGGGTATTGATTGGTAGGGGAGCATTCCAGGGGCGTAGAAGGTGAACTGTAAGGTTTTCTGGAGCGCCTGGAAAAGCAAATGTAGGCATAAGTAACGATAATCCCGGTGGGAAACCGGGACACCGAAAAGCCAAGGTTTCCTGATCAACGCTAATCGGATCAGGGTTAGTCGGGTCCTAAGGTTCAGCCGCAAGGCGAGACTGATGGCCAACAGGTTAATATTCCTGTACTGTGATATACAGTGATGGGGCGACGGAGAAGTGACAGGTCTGCGCACTGACGGAATAGTGCGTTGAAGGGTGTAGATAAATCCGGCATAGGCAAATCCGTGCCGGATGTCGAACCTGATAGTACCGTGCGCTTTCGGGCAAGCGGATAATGACCGTAATCAGGCTTCCGAGAAAACCCTCTAAGCGTTAATGTATATTATACCCGTACCGTAAACCGACACAGGTGGCTGGGGAGAGAATCCTAAGGTGCTCGAGTGATTCATGGCTAAGGAACTAGGCAAAATAGTGCTGTAACTTCGGGAGAAAGCACTCCGCTGAAGAGCGGACGCAGAGAAATGGCCCAGGCGACTGTTTAACAAAAACACATGGCTTTGCGAAATCGAAAGATGAAGTATAAGGCCTGACACCTGCCCGGTGCCGGAAGGTTAAGAGGAGATGTTAGT
>JAVEYW010000041.1 GCA_034003325.1 Desulfobacterales bacterium | reverse complement strand
TATGAACTTCCCACAATTCACGTTTTTCCTGACCTTCTTTAGACATAACCTCTCCTCCATTAATTTTGGATGGATTATGCCACCGCTCCGGATCGTTGTGAAGATGGGGTTTGTCGGACGCTTACCACAGATTCAATCGGAAAAGCCGATACACAAAATGTTGTGCATGGCATTAAGCGGTCCAATGCCTGAGTTGAGTATTAAATAGCTGTCAAAATGTTTTTGGATCATTTTTGTCTTCTTTTAAATTCACATGTGATGTCGGCAAACTCCGCACATAAGGTATCCAAGCGGAACTGGAGCACCACAATTAGGACATGATGTTTCAAGTTTAGGCCTGCGCCATTTGTTCCACTTTTCTGCGTTCGATTTCTCCCACATTTTTGAAGCTGATGGCCCCACAGCTACAACGATATCGCCATATTGAGCTCCTCGCTGAATCAAATTCGGAAGTTCCAGAATTGTCGTCCCGTCGGGGACATCTAAACCAAAATCGTGCCCCTTTTTCAAAACATCCGACACCGCCCATGAGACACTGGCACCGATTCCAGCCTTTCGTCCACCCTTGTCTGACGCAGCGACGATAGCCTTCACAATGAGATTTTTCACATCGACACCTGCGGCCCCTCTGCGTTGTGCCACTTTGGCAATTTTGCGGAAAGAATTCTCGTCAAGATATTCAGTACGACCAGCAGCAAAAACTATCACCTCGCTGCCCGGTTTCAGCCTGGAACATGAGACTGTAAAATGACTAAACGCTTTTGAGGCAGCACCATTTGTGTCAGCCCTTTCATAATTCGACACCACATAGATAGATGCAATTCCATTTTCGCGTGCTCCAATGATAAATGAATGCCTGCGATTTCCGCTGATAGGAATGAATACGATTTGCCGTTCCGCTTCTTTGCGAATGGCATCCAGAACATTATGCAAAGAAAGATGAGCCAACTTGACTCGCGAGCCGAGCTCCCACAACCAGTCGGATGGAGTTTTATCCTTAATTAATCCAATGCCGTTATATGTGATAAAGGCCACACCTGTTGGATGTTCAAGAACAGTCAGCTTTGTTGATCGCTCGGTGTATATTCCACATTTTATCGGTTCTGTGAGCCGGCGATCAGATGCCGCTATAAGTAGTCGCGGTGTAGCTACTGTGATGCTGAGAGTCATGTGTTTGAGAGTTGCACTCCCATAGTGTTTTGTTACGCCGTCGAACATATGAGGTTTGCCCGCACGATGTTGTGTTTGGGTTCAACTCATTAAAACAATTTAATATTCAGAATTCAGTCTGGTAAGGAAATAATGAATTACCAAAATAAAAAGATGAAGCCGGAAAGTTGAATCAGACTGTTCAGAGAGGCCGGGATGCGACCCTTCTGGATGAAGACGTTTCCAAAAACCTTCAACAAATCCAGTTCCATTGAATAAGTATTCATTATATTCCTGTATAAAGAAACCAGCTTTGGCAAGGGCAATTTTCCGCTCATTGCTTGAGGAATAGTCCCCAGGACACACGATAGCCTGCGTGCTATCAAAAAATTCCTCAACAAAGGTTCGAAGTTGAGCATTTGCGGAAGCCCATTCTCCGCGAGAATGCGCTGCAACAGCTTGCTCATAATGTCCCGGAGCCTAATGAAAGCTGAAGACAGATTACAGGAATTGCCTAAGGCATCAGGCTGAAATTTTATGCTGGTGGCTCCTCCCGCCACGGCAGATATCTTTCCCTTGACCACCTAAGATATATGCTCAGCTCTTCGTTTATATCTTCAATGCTAAACTCTTCACTGTCATAGGGTCCACCATTCCATTCCAGGACACCCTCATGCGCTTCATGAGATGAATCTTTCATGGCTTCACAAAATTCACCATATCCCAAAACGCCTCCGATATCTTCGGGAGGGCAAGCCTTGGCGCCGTCTAAGCACTCTACTTCACTCTGCAGGTCCGGATTGGCATATCGGTTATCCTCAATCGTGACCTCATGAACCCAGTTGTCCCCGAAATCATACCGATAATCAAATGTACGCCCTTTCAGCTTAATAAGATCTCCAAGGCGGTATTTCCCGGATTCGAAACCGTCTTCTTTCGACTCTGGGAATTCGGTGAAGCGCTTTTTCCCAATAATAAATTCATACAAGTGGCTGTCGGTCCATCCCATTACGATCTGAATGATATCGTGAAGACGGTCCAAGGTGATATACGCAGGAACGACAAAATGCCGCCAGATTTCGGGATCGATCTCATCCAATTTAATTTTCAATAAATACCGTTTGACCTTCATAACTCCTCCTCACCGGGGTATTAACCTCTCGAATTAATAAACCCAGTCCTCATGACTGACTGGTAGCCGATTTAGCCGGTCCAAATAGAACTGCCACTTCGGCATAAAGCGATCCATTAGTGCCCTGAACCGCGCATTGTGTGTCGGCTCCAGCAAGTGTGCCATTTCATGCACAACGATGTACTCAAGGCACTCCATTGGTTTTTTTGCAAGTTCCGTGTTGAGACGGATGTGGCCCGCAGCCGGGTTGCAGCTTCCCCACTTGGTTTTCATCCGTTGAACGAAAAATTTAGTCACCTTCACCCCCAATACCGGCTCCCACTTGGCGATCAAGGACGGCACCGCACCCTTGATCTGCTCGCGGTACCACCCTTCCGCCAATAAATGCATCCGTTTTTCATCGGTGCCCGGACGCACCCGCAGCAGCATTCTGCTATGATTCAATTCGACGGATGGTGCTTGATCGCATTCGGTGACGGTGAGCAGGTAACGCTTGCCCCAAACATAGTGACTTTCGCGGTCCAGATATTCACGGGGCGTTTCGCGCGCCTGTTCCCGGAGTTTTTTTTGTTGCTGCTTGATCCACACTATTTTTGAAATGGCAAAGACACGAATGGTGTCAAGGTGCATGCGCAACGGTGCCGAAATTCGCACCTGGCCGGTAGGCGGGTGGACGCTCAAGTGGATATTCTTGATATCCTTGAATACCACGTCCACAGTGATATCTCCCAGCTTGAGTTGTTCGACCATCAGTATTCTTTCTGCGCTTTAACGATGAGAAAGATACGTTCTACCTCGGCCACGTTCTTCAACACGTCGTAGAGCGCCGCCTTGACAACTTGTTCTCTCGGGCCGCCATTGTCACGCCAAGCATCCGGCCGAACCAGCCGGACCGTTTGATCGATTTCCAAGGCCAAATTCAAAGCCGGATCGTCGGTGTCTCCGAATGGGGCAATTCTTTGAGCAATGCAATCTTTTCCCACTGGCTTTCCCCCGTCCGTCTTGAGGTTGTTATAAAGGGCGCGTTTTCCGGGTGTGTCGAGCGTTGCAGGGGTATCTTCCGCCTTTCCGGCCTCCACCTGTTTTGCGAGTTCGGCGATACGTTTCAGGTATTGCTCATATTCAACGGCCTTTGTCTTCCTTGCGGCAATGATCTCTTCCAGCAGTGCCGACATTTTTTCGTAGTAGGCGGGGTCGCTCAGGTGCTCCTTGATGATTTTACGGCGAACGTTGTTCTCGATGGTCTCGGCAATCGCGTTCTTGTTCCCCTTTAAGGCACCGAGCTGGGTCGCAATCGCATTGGCGATGCCGGTCTTCACAATCAAGTCGAGCAGCGACATTCCGTCAAAGGGGGATATCGTCCGCGGTTCATCGGCTTCGATGTAGGTGTCGATGAGGTGGCGCATATCGGCCTCGTAGGCCTTTAGATCAAGACTCTCCCCACTGGCCTTTCGGATGATCTCGCGGACATTCAGGTAATGTAAGCGTCCGACAAACCCCATCTTCACAACGATCCGGAGCGGTGGCATAATCCATCCAAAATTAATGGAGGAGAGGTTATGTCTAAAGAAGGTCAGGAAAAACGTGAATTGTGGGAAGTTCATA
>JAVEYW010000040.1 GCA_034003325.1 Desulfobacterales bacterium | reverse complement strand
CGGAATTGGCGCAGGCCAACGAGGACATGAATTTTGCGGCGCAGGTGTTTAAAGACGCGGGCATCTCCTGCGAGACAAAACTCATTATTCGCGGCAATACGCCCGGAGTGGACATGGTCGAGTTCGCTCGGGAAAACCACATCGATATGATCGTCATCGGCATTCGGCGACGCTCGAAGCTGGATAAACTGCTTTTTGGCTCCAACGCCCAATACATCGTTATCAAGGCGCATTGCCCCGTGCTTTGTGTTAGATAGTGATTTTCCGGTTACAGGATAATTTTTTTCGAGTTTAAGGAAGGCGAAAATTTTAACCATAGGCATACATCGGGTATTCCAAAGGTTAAAATTTTCGTCTAATGCTACAACCCGTAAAAGTGAGCGATTCCCGGATGGGCGCCAAGTAAGCCATCGTTTAAATGCCAGCCTTCCGCTGCTTCTATCCCGGGCGGTGTTTTCATATATCTCTATCCTGCCGTTTGCCATTAATTCCGGGCTTGCTGGATAAAAATATTTTCAACCTTGAGCCGGTCGATATGATGATGTATGGGTATCAAAGATAGGAGGACGGCCAACTCGCTTAAGCCGTTCTGAGGTTGTTGTTGAATGATGATTGAAATTTAATCGGAAGTTCTATCCCATGAAAGAAACCAAATTAGTCAAATACGGCCCGGCGATGATGCTTAGCGTTATCTATATGTTCAGTATCATGGACAGAAATGCGCTTAATGTGGTGCTGGATCTGATCAAACAAGATTTGAAACTCTCCGACTTGGAGCTGGCGCTGATGTCCGGACTGGCATTTGCCTTTTTTTACGGCTTGATGGGGATTCCCATCGGGCATCTGGCGGACCGAAAAAATCGAGTCAACCTGATCGCCATTTGCCTCACTATTTGGAGTGTGATGACGATGCTTTCCGGCTTGGCTGTCAATTTCATCATGTTGATTTTTGCGCGGATGGGGGTTGGTATCGGTGAGGCGGGATGTGCGCCTTGCGCTCACTCCATAATGGTGGACACCTATAAACCCGAAGACCGATCGAAAGTGATGGCCATATACCATGTCGCGCAACCCTTTGGTTCGGCGGCGGCCATGTTTGCCGGCGGATGGTTGGCCGATGCCTATGGCTGGCGAGTAACCCTTATTGCCATAGGGCTTCCGGGTCTTTTGATCGCGGCTGCGGCGAAATTGTGGTTGAAAGAACCGCCTCGTCCTAAAAAAGGAAAACAGGGGAATGCCCAAGCGGAACCTTCCATCAGACAAACCGCGAGCTTACTCCTGCACAACAAACTTTTCAGGGCAACCTGCATGGGCCATATTGCCTGTGTATCCTTTATGTATTCCATCATCGTGGTGTGGTTACCCACCTTTATTCATCGCAGCTTTGAATTGAGCTTCAGTCAAATCGGCCTGGGATTGGGGATTATATCTATGATCGCGGGGATTTTTGGAACCTTGGCGTCCGGCCCCGTATCAGACAGACTTTATAAACGTAATGCGCGTTGGCTGGCTTACCTGCCTGGCATCATTGCTTTTGCAGCGATTCCGTTTTTCCTGACGGCGGTGACGACCAAAAACCTTGCCCTTTTTTATGGGTGTGTGACCTGCCTGTACATTCTGATTTTTGCGCATGTAGCGCCTTGTTTTTCGTTGATTCACCACTCGGTGGATTCGAGTATCCGGGCGATGACGGTGGCTATTGTCATTTTATTGGTGAATTTTTTCGGTCTGGGAATATGCCCCGCCCTGATCGGATACATCAGCGATCTGTTGAGTGCTGAGTTTGGAACGGATTCTTTGCGAATAGGGATACAATGCGCCGTTTTTTTGCTACCTCTGGGCGGACTGTTTTTTTTATATGCCAGCCGCTTAATTATTACGGATGAAAACGGTGAGATAAGTCCCCAGCGCTAAGGGGCTGTAATAGCCTGTGACATCTTTCAAGAAGATTCCGCAAACAGGCTATCGCCATGTTCGTTATCCAAAGGCATCCCCAGTTTTTTCATCCGAGAGTAAAGTGTGGTGCGTTTCATGCCGAGAATTTCCGCGGCACCGTTCGGCCCGCTGATACGCCCGCCGGTTGCCGCCAATACATGGGCGATATATCGGCGCTGTAAATCGGTCATCGTCGGCATGTCCTCAAAAGCTTGAACTGATTGATGTTTTGTTACGGCGACCAGTTGCAACTCCAACTCGTTGTCGCTTGAAAGCAGGGCCGCCCTTTCGATAATATTTTTCAGCTCCCGAATATTTCCCGGCCAGGGATATGTGAGCAAAGCCGAAACATCGGCGGGGGTAATGGGGGGCGAAGGGCGTTTCAGGCGTTTACACGAAATTTCCAGAAAATGCCGCGCAAATAGAATAATGTCTTCTTTTCTCTCCCTTAGCGGGGGAATCTGCAACGGAAGCACATTCAGGCGATAGAAGAGATCTTCACGAAAGCGGCCGGCCTGCACCTCTTTGGCAAGGTTTCGATTGGTGGCGGCAATCAAGCGAAAATCGCACTGATGAACCCGGCTGCCGCCGACGCGGGTAAACGTTTTTTCCTCCAGAACGCGCAGCAGCTTTGCCTGAATGGAAAGCGGCAGCTCTCCTACCTCATCCAGAAAAAGGGTTCCGTCGCCGGCGAGTTCCACGCGTCCGGGTTTCAGGCGGTCCGCGCCGGTGAAGGCGCCTTTTTCGTGACCGAAGACTTCGCTTTCAATCAGGTTTTCCGGTATGGTCGTCGCATCGATGATGACGAAGGGTCCGTTCTGACGCGGGCTGTTTTTATGGACCCATCTGGCCATCACTTCTTTGCCGACGCCGGTTTCGCCCTGAATCAGAATCGGAAAATCCGCTTTGGCGATGCGGCGGGCTGTTTTTTGCACCTCCCGGAAAGCAGCGCTGTGACCGATGACTTTTTCTTCCGAGGGAATTTCCTGATCAATGACCTCTTCGGGTAATCGGCTTTTTTTCTTGAGTGTTGACAGGTAATATTTATAGATTCTCTGGAATAGCGCTTCTATATAAGTTTTTAGAAGACTTAAGGTTTTATCATCCAGAAAATCAAAGCAGTCCACAAGGGCGGAGTTGTCATGGTATAAGACACACCGGCGGCCATCTTCCAGTTTGAAGGGCAGACAAAGCACCGCAGCCATCTTGGAGAGGGAGGGCGGCGCGTTGGTCATTGATATTTTGTTTAGTAGCGGGTTGTCTTTGAGCGTGGCCTCTTTTATCAGTTTCAACTGCGGTTTGAAATTTTCCGAGGCAGTTTCGATTTCGGTCAGGTTCACGGCGCCCAGGAGTTGCGGTTTATCCTTATCAATTTCTTCAATATCCCCCTCAAATAAAAAAAGCCCCCCCCGCTCGGCGCTGAAAAACCAATTGGTGGACGTTACCGTGCGACTAAGCAGCATTTTTATATCAGAGGCGGGCGCCACCTTTTCCATGATCTCGGCAAATTGGTTTAAGACAATTTCCGGGGAAAGAAAACTTTTCAAAAACGGTCCTTTGGAGACGTTCGCGATCAACTGCTGAAGCTCGTCCGGGAAAATGTGTTCCGCGTAGGCGGGCAGGCAACGCCATGCCTCGCGCGCATGCTCTTGGGCCTTATCCCGGTTCCCTTTCGATAGCTCCTGTCGGGCGATCTCGATTCGGGTCTTTGCCAGTTCAATTTTATATTCGGTTTGTTCCAGGTATTTCATGCTCTCGCCGAGATAGGTCTGTATTTGATCGACAGAACCCTTTTGTATCGCGAGGCGTTTGGCAAAAATTCGCATGAGCCATCCTTTGGACGGAATACTAGGTCCTTCCAGGATGAACCTTGCCGCAATATCAAAAGTGCAGTTGGGTATCGGCGGCATATTCTGTCGCTCAAACTCAAGAAGCATGTCCATTATCCAGGAAAGCATGGCATAGGGTGGGGCAAGATGAACGTTGCCCGAATCATTCAAGGTGCTCATAAAAAGATTCCGGGCCGCCATGAGATTGCCGATGAAAAATTCATAATAGGTCATAAACAAGTTGACCCAATAAAGGGCCAGCGTGTTGCCTTGTTCGGTTGCCAACTTTCGAGCAATGGTCAGATGGAAAAGGGCTTCTTTTTCTTTTTTGTGCCTCAACAGCACATAGCCGAGAACCGCTCTTAGTATGGTGGCCGCCCCCGAGAGTTCCTTTTGCTCCGCCTTTCGGTGAAAAATATCCAGTATGGTGAATGCGCGATTGGACTGTGAAAAGGGCAGGACGGCAAAGCTGAAAAACACCGGCGCAAACGGGTTGATGAAATCGTTTCGGGCTGCCTGGGCTTGCTCCACGGCCGTTTCAAAATAGGGAATGGCTTTTAAATACATGCCCTGAATAAAGAAAAAAAGGCCGATATAGGCAGCGGCTTGGTTTAGAATGTCGGTGTCGCCAAGCGTTTCAACGGCCTGCTTGCCGGCTGAAAGCGCCTTCAGTGCCTCGGCGGACCTGTTGGAAAGGAACAAGAAGAGCCCCCTATGCATATCGATCAGCGATAGCGAGCGCCTATCTCCCAGCGCCTCGGCAATAGTACGTACTTTTTCCAATATCGGCAGGATGTTGTCAAAGCCTTTCCCATTGGCGAAACACAGC
>JAVEYW010000039.1 GCA_034003325.1 Desulfobacterales bacterium | reverse complement strand
TGTTGATCTGCCATTTTTTATTCCAATAATTCGAACCGCATCACCTGACATGATTTGTCCTCCATTCTGGGGCCTATCATGCCAGGATTTTTCCAGGCTGTGAAGATGGGGTTTACCGGACGCTTACAATCTGTGATAAGGTCAAAAGACCACAGGCGCAACAGATCCTGTGAGAATAGGATCACAGGTTCAACCGAACCTAAAATATGAGAATACGCTTCAAAAAGACCGAGGCCTTATCTTGAAAAAGCCGCACCGGACAGCAATTTAGCCGCGCTCAAATTTCAACCGAATGAATACATTACGTATTTTGAGGGTTGAAATTTAAGCGCATGACAGAAAGCAACCGAAATGGAGCGATTTAAAAGTGGTCAAATAACAATTGTGTTTTCATTCAACCCCAGACCTGACCTTCGGAATAAAAAGCGCAATAAATATTGTTTAAAACCTGAATGCCGCAAGGCAAGCAAGACTGAAAGTCAGCAAAAATGGCTTCAGAAATCCAAGAACCGGGATTACTTTCGAGGGTCGTGGAATGTGCTTCGGGTTCAGGAGTGGCGAAAAGCGCATCCCGGCTACTGGCGCCAAAAATCCAAAGACGGGCAGGATGCGTTACAAGATCTCTTAAATCCACAACTGCATGGAAATACTAAAATAAATTCGATTTCGCAACCGGTGCGTTACAAGATTTCGTAAATCAACAACCTGCTGTTTTGATAGGCTTAATCGCTCAAATCACCGGATATGCGTTACAAGATAACATCGCTTTGGCGACCCGGCGTATGCAACGATTGGGGGAATGACATTTTAAACCCTATCAAAAGGAAGGCTTCAATGAGACGTAGGGGCGATAGTTATGACAACGCCCCTATTGAAAGTTTCTGGGGGTATTGAAAAACGAGTTGATCCCCCATCGCCGCTATTCTTCCAGGCGAGAGGCCATACAAGAGATTACAGAATACATTGAAATTTTCTACAACCGTCAACAACGCCAAGAAAGGCTCGGCTATCTTTCGCCAGCTGCGTTTGAGAAAAATATTTCAAATAACTGTGGATTTCATTTTTAAAAATTCAGATATCATTGGATAGTCTTTACGTCTTCTTGCCGAATGCGCTCATGCGCTCGTGGGCATCCGGGCCGTGTCCCTCGTTATGTTCCACTTCATAGCGAAGTCCCTCCGACAGGGCCATGCCGTCGGTTGCTTTGAGCAGTTTCTTGTTGGCCCGGTTTGAAAACCAAGAGTTTGCGAGAATGGAAGCTACCAGGGCCTCGATTTCCAATTCAAACCGGTCATCCGGCACGCATATGTTGACAAGTCCCATGGATAGGGCCTCTTTTGCAGTGTAAGTTTTTGCCGTGAACATCATCTCCCGTGCCTTTGCAGATCCAACCCGTCGGGGTAGGCGTTGACTCATCCCCCAGACCGGCGTCAGCGCCCATTTTCCGTGAGTGTCCGCAAACCGAGCGGATTCTGCGGCCAGGATAATATCACCGGCAAGGGCCAGCTCCAGGGCGCCGGTATAGCAGTGGCTGTGAACGGCCGTAATAACCGGCTGGGGCAACGTGGCAAGGCGCGCCACGGTTTTCGACTGAAAAAGCTCGGACGGCGGCTTTTCTCCGGCCCCGAGATCTTTCAGGTCGTGACCGGCTGAAAAACACCGGCCGTTTCCCTTGAGGACCACGCACCCGATGGTATCAATTCTCTTTTCGATGTCTTCGATATTTGTCATCAGTTCAATAAACAATTCGACATTGAGTGCATTGAGCTTGTTTGGCCGGTTGAGCATCAATGTGCACAACCCGTCTTTCTCTTCCCGCAATATTAGTTCCGACATAAAATTCCCCCATGGAAAATTAGTTTAGGCGCTTTCTATCATTAAATTGATACCTGAATTTTGCACGCATATAGCCCTTCTGGGCCATTGTGCCCATTTTTTCACAATTTGGTGAAGTACCCGTTTTCTACCTTATCACATAGCTATCTCTTTCATGATCTGTAGCCGATAAATTGGTATTTTGCCCAACCGTTTATGTTTACAAAGAATTTTCGTGCAAAAAATTTCTTGCATTCACATCTCCACGGCAAACCGTTGGGGCCACGAGCTATTGTCTTCCCATGGCTTTGGTTTCAACCTTACTCTGTCCAGGAAGTTAAGAAAATGCATCATTGCCGGCGTTCGAACATCATGAATGGAATACTTTATTTTATCCCGGTTTTGATCCTTAACAACTTTTGCAGCGATCAGTAACAGCTTTAGCCGGGCGATGCGGAGCGTATTGGTGACGATCCCCTTGAGAGGCTTGGTTTTTTCCGTATCCTCCTCATGCTCCCGGCTCTGGCCCGCCAATAGTTTCATATAGCGCCAGATGTTATAGGCCAGCATCACCACTTGAAAAAAGGCGTAATTGTTTTTGAACTTGGCCGACGGGATGGCGTCCAGCCCCTCGCGCTTGGCCTCCCCGACGAGGTTCTCGACATCCGCGCGTTTGTCATACTGGCTTACGACTTCATGCGCCGGACCTGACAGGTTCGTACAGAATATCCGGTACGTGTAATTGTCGTCCTCAAACAGCAAGCATTGCGTCGGTTGATTTGAGGCGGATGGTTTTTCCTCCTTCGGTATGCGCATGGCCACAAAGCGAAACGGTGCTTCCCACCCGGTGGGTTGATATACGCAACTGTTATACTCGATATCCTTGCGTTTCCAGGGCTGGTTCCAGGTATTGGGATCAAAGGGCGGGGTGCAGCCCTTATTGGCAATGATGAAGTCGAAACCACAGGCTCTCAGTGCCTTGATGCTTTCCCAGCTTAGGAATTCCCCATCGGCCCGGAGCAAGACCTGCTGAACACAGCCGGGTAGATAGGTCTTGATCTGAAAGATAAAGGCTGCAGTTTGCTTGCCGCTCATCGTTTCGCCTTTCCGAAGCTTGCCGACCAGGTATTCTCGGGTTTGCTCTATAAAACAAAGCACGGGCCGGTATCCCTTTTTCCCCCGATGCCTGGTGTTATGTCCCTTGCGGCCGCCTTGCTGCTCACCGTAGAGTGTCTCGACGGTGGTGTCGATATCGACATAAATAGTAGCATCAAAAGCCCCACTGCCATCGGATAGTGACCCAACTTGGGTTCGCGGGTTGGCGCACGATAGATGGAGTGAAATATTTGACTGAAACCGATCAAATCAAAAAATTTTATCATCGCTAAAAGCCCGCCAAATAGGCTTAGCTGCTCGCTGCACGTCTCGTGTGGCGTTGAAGCGTTGATTTTTCTGGCCCTGCCGCCACTTTCGTTGGATCCTTTGTCCTTGCGGTTTTGCCGCTTTTTTGATTTACTCTCTTTTACCATCTGGGTAACTCCTGTCTTTAAGGTGGAAGGCTCTCACCTCCCTTTATAACAGGATTCCCAGATGGTTTCCGCTTTCTTTGTGCCTTAAGGTGCAAAATTCAGGTATTAAAAGACGCGGAGCCGGTTGCATTCCCCGAGAACAAACGGGAGCGGGAAAAACTCGTTTTCAGAACCTATGACCTTGAAAACGTCAATGTCCGCCGAAACATCGTTCCGGATTGATTCCGGTTCCATTGGCTTCATCTCTATTCGTATTGATTCCGGCTCGCAAATCCAACAAGCCCCCCATTTTCTCGACAGGTGACAACGGTAAAGATTATCGCCAGCGTTTAGGTGGGGCCGATTTCCGGCGGAGGGCGGGTCCATACTTGGCCGGAGGTGACAGCTAAGCGCCTTTACGGCCACGATTCCATTTTTCTCCGCCCGTTTACGCTGATAAAACCTTTGCGCGGAGCTGCAATACCGGGTGGCGAAATTCGCCGCTTCCACATAGGCCCAGGCGAGGTATTTGTTGCCGTTCCTTTTGTTATTCTCTCCTTTTTTCCCGTTGGAAATTTTATTGCTACCGACACAACGGCAGTACGAAGAGTAATAAACGATTGATGTCGCCGACTTCAAGCATGATGGTTAAGCCAAGAATCTTGCCGATGCCGGGAATCGTCAGAAGCATCTCAAATTCTTTTCTCATTTTTATCTGAGATAGAACTGCCCAGGGGTTTTCGTCAAGTATGCCCATGTCTTTCAATGGGTATCTTACAATTTAGACAGAATAAACTTATTGACCGAAACCCCCTCTTCTGCCGATCTGATAACAATCTCGCGGTGCTTTTCAGCCGGAATCCTCAATGTTAAATGGCCACGAAAAGGTTTCATTCCAAATGGCACCGGCACAGGCTCACCTTCCTCCAGTAGCCATTTAATCGTTTCGTTTACAACGAATTCTATCTCGCTTAAAGCCTTGGCTGGTGTATCGCCATGAGCCGACAAGGATGGAAACTCCAAGCATCTTGCGATATGACTATCATCCTCCGCTGACCATACAATTCGGTAAGTGTATTTATCGACATTATTCTCCATAGTTCACCCCTATTTTTTCAAGCGCCCTGATTACATCCCTCACTTGGTAAGGCTTTGCATCCTTGCCATCTTTTTGAAGGTTAATCCTTGGGTCGCCTTTCCATGGCGTCTTAAAAATATGATGGCTGCCCTCAATTCTTGGCTCCCCGAAATGCCGCCGGCAAAGATTCAGTAAATCAACAAACGACACATTGGCGGGCTTGCCCGAAATATCCTTTTTCATGAGCGCATGATAGCGCATACGCTATTACCTGTCAACTCTCACCCGCGTCGCCTCTCACCCGCGTCGCCCCCACGGTAAATTTGTTCTAATTCGACGTCACCGGCGCACATGAGTTTTTGGTCATGCGAAAATAGTCGAAGACTGCCCGTGCATTAAACGTGAGCTGTCGCATTTTCTGCGCAATGCTGCGCGCTCCC
>JAVEYW010000038.1 GCA_034003325.1 Desulfobacterales bacterium | reverse complement strand
CAGCCCCTCCCATCACGCAAAAACAGCCCCTTCCTGAAATAGAGACAGTAATGAGGGCTTTTTATTTAACGATAGGGGGGTCAAAATTGGGTTATCGCAGGGGGTCAATTTTGGGTTGTCATTTCGACATTCCAGCTGTCGAAATAGAGAATCGTATTAAAGTAATTCAACAAAAGCTACAAGATAACGAGATTGACGGTCTTGTTGTGATTCAACAAGTGGACTTGTTCTATTTTTCAGGCACTGCGCAAAACGGGGTTCTTTATATTCCGGCTGCTGGGGATTCGCTGCTGATGGTAAAACAATATCACCCCCGGGCGATTAAGGAATCACCCCTTAAAAATGTGATTGAAATTAAGTCTGTTAAGGAGGTACCCGAAAGAATTTTTGATTATTATGGCGGAATCGGTGAAACCATCGGATTTGAGTTGGATATTCTTCCCGTAAAGGATTTTAATTTCTATCGTAAACTATTTCCGGACTGTTCGATAGTAGACGGATCTGCTTTGATTCTGGAAACCCGGATGATTAAGTCGTCTTGGGAAATTGAGCAGATGAGCAAGGTCGCCACGATATCAGAAAAAACCTTTGTGTTCATGAAATCTGTGATCAGACCCGGGATGAGTGAAATTGAGCTTGCCGGCATGGGCGAGGCGTTTTCAAGGAAATATGGCCATCATGGAAAGACACACAAACGCGATTTTCTGTCACATGGGGGGTATAGTGGCCACGTGTTGAGCGGCGAAAACAGCGCCATGCTGGGCCCGTTGGATTCACCGGCGAGTGGCGCCGGGACGTCGGCAGCGTTTCCATGCGGACCCGGGTGGAAGAGATTTAAAAAAAACGAACCAATCCTCGTAGACTTTGCCTCTGCTATATATGGGTACCATATGGATGAAACCCGAATGTTCGCCATTGGTGCTATGCCCCAAAAGGCTTTAGATACGAGTAAAGCAGCCATTGAGATTCACAATGCCATATTGGAAAAACTAAAACCCGGAATGAGCGCCCACGAGATATTTGAGTTTGGGCTTTCGGTGGCACAGCGCAAGGGGTATCAGGAATCCTATTTGGGACCCGAGGGATATCAGACGACGTTTGTAGGCCATGGGATTGGGATGGAATTGGTGGAACCGCCGATACTGGCCAGGGGAAAACACATTTTACTCACACCGGGTATGACCTTTGCCCTGGAACCCAAGCTTGTGGTTAAGGATGAATTCATGGTTGGCGTTGAAAGCGTTTTCCTGGTAACTGAAACCGGCACCCGCCTTATTTCAAAGGTTCCGGTCGAGATACTGATCTGCTGATGCCTTGCGCTGTGATTGATACCGACTATAAAACAATCCTACCTCCCCCGGCAAAAGAAACTATTACTTTCCAGTAAATTTGAGTTAATGGAGAAACGGGATGTCTAAATTGTTTGAAACAGAGACAATCAACAGCATGCGTCTTTCTAATCGCTTTGTCCGGTCGGCTACATGGGAGGGCTGCGCGTTCGAGGATGGGGAATGCTCACCAAAACTAGTAGAAATGATGGCTGAATTGGCAGCAGGAGAAGTTGGTCTGATTATCACCGGGCACGCTTATATTCGCCCGGATGGCAAAGCCGGAATTGGGCAATTGGGTATCTATAAAGATGAACTGATTCCCGGACTGCAAAAAATGGTCGAGGCGGTGCACCGTCGTGGCGGCAGGATCGTTATGCAGCTTGCTCACGCTGGATGCTTCACCCATTCGAATTTAACAGGGCTTATGCCAATGGCGGTTTCTCATACTGAAAAATATACAACTGAAACCCATAAAGATCTTAGCCAAGACGATATCAACGAACTCGTTTCGGCATTTAGTCATGCGTCCCGGAGGGCTCAAAAGGCCGGTTTTGACGGTGTGGAGATACACGGTGCACATGGGTACCTGTTAAGCCAGTTTCTGGCCCCCCGATATAATAAAAGAACCGATAAGTATGGCGGCTCAATTGAAAGCCGTGCGCGGATTTTGCTGGAAATTGTTACCGCCATCCGTGAAGTCACAGGTCCAGGCTACCCGATTTTGATCAAGATGAATTCAGAAGACTTTTGGGCAGGCGGAATGACGTTAGAGGAATCCGTTAGGGTCGGCGAGATGCTTGTCGAAGCGTCTCTGGATGCCATCGAACTTAGCGGTGGCACGCTCGGTTCAGGAAAACTGATTCCTTCTCGTCTGGGGATTTCATCACCAGATAAAGAAGCCTATTTTCAAGAGGCGGCTATGGTGTTCAAGAAAAAAATCAACATACCAGTTATACTTGTGGGCGGCATCCGATCTTTCGATGTTGCGGAAAGACTGGTGGTAAATGGCGTCGCGGACTTGATTTCCATGAGTCGCCCCTTTATTCGGGAGCCGAAACTGATCAAACGATGGAAAACCGGTGATAGGAATAAAGCAGCATGCGAATCCGACAACCTCTGTTTTCAGCCGGCAATAGAGGGAAAGGGTATCTGCTGTGTGGTTGAAGAACGGCTACGCAACAAGGTTCTAAATTCACCACGCTGAATTCATAAGCGCTTAACGTTTCCATTTAGCACAAGTTCCCCATTATTTTCCAAGGCTTTTCTGCCCTGATAATTGGCATTGGCAGCCCGAACGACCAACTATTAAAAGACATTCTCCTGAAAAAACGGGTTCCTTAAATCGAAAATAGGATTTTCAGGAAAATTATTATAGTACAATTGGTGAAAAATGTACCGTATAGATGCATTGATAATAGATTGTAGCTTGAATATATAGCAAATATAGTGGTTTGTATAGCATCATCAGTAGGTGCGGTCGGCTTTATTTGATTTTGTAGTCTGATCGTGCCCCATGATGTGTTTGGTTGTATTTGCCGCTTCGATTCTGTTGAGTGCGCCAGGCACCTCAGTCCATACCCGAAAGGTGGCGGTGTACAATAGAGGAGTATCGATGATGCTGCGAATTTCATGTGTGCAGATTCTTTGTTTTTGTCTGCCGGGTGGCCGGTGAATCAAGAAGTGTTTTAAAGGAGAATTTTTATGGCGCAGGTTATTTCCGATCGTAGAGACATTGATTTCGTGCTTCATGAACAACTTGAAGTGGCGAACTTGAGCCAACATCAGCTATATGAAGATTTTGACAAAGAAATGGTGGATTTGATCATTTCGACGGCCAGGGATATGGCCGTTCGAGAAATTTTTCCGACCCTGAAAATAGGCGATGAAATCGGCTGCAAGTATGAAAATAACCACGTAATTACACCAAATGAGTTCAAACGCGCCTGGCAGGCATTAAAAGAGGGGGACTGGTTCGCTATCGATCGCCCGCGGGAATTTGGCGGGCAGGGGATGCCGGCCACTGTCGCCACGGCAGCGAGAAACTATATGGTTGGGGCAAACATGGGATTAATGTTTCTTGTGCTTCTGATCCACGGCCCTGGCATGTTGATAGAGATGTTTGGCTCTGAACATCAACGAAAGCTCTATCTTGAAAAACTCTACTCCGGAGAATGGGCTTGCAGCTTGATGATGACCGAACCGGATTCCGGCTCGGATTTATCGCATTTAAAAACCACCGCAACCAGAAATTCGGACGGAACCTTTTCCCTCACCGGAAATAAAATATTTATCACTTACGGGGATCAGGACCTGACCGATAACATTATTCATGTGGTATTGGGTAGAATAAAAGGCGCTCCCTCGGGTGCCCGAGGTGTATCCCTTTTTCTTGTACCTAAAATTCGAATTAACAGCGACGGCAGCCTTGGGGAGAGAAACGACGTTTACTGTACCGGGATCGAAAAGAAGATGGGACAGCATAGTGCTCCCAGTTGTGCCATGACGATGGGCGGCAGGGGGGAATGTATCGGAACATTATTAGGGCCTGAAAACAAAGGGTTAAGTTCTTTGTTCGTCATGCTTAATCATTTCAGGCAGATAATTGGTATGCAAGGGATGTCCATGGCGTGTTCTGCCTATCTTTACGCTCTGGAGCATGCGAGGAACCGCTTCCAGGGTTCCCGGCTGGGCACCAAAGACCCGTCGCCGATCTCCATCATTAACCATCCAGACATCAGGCGAATGCTGATGATCATGAAGATGTACACCGAGGGAACGCGTAGCTTGCTTTATTATATTGCGAATTGCGAAGATAAAAAAGCGGTTTCCAAAAGTTCGGAAGAGAAGGAAAAATTTCAGAATCTGGTAGATTTTCTGATTCCTGTCGCAAAAAGCTATGTGACAGACCGGGCTGTGGAGATATGCAACCTCGGCATGCAGATTTTTGGCGGATACGGATATATTAAAGATTATCCGGTGGAGCAGTTGGTGAGGGATGTTAAGATTTTGACCATCTATGAGGGGACCAACGGAATTCATGCTATTGATTTGATGGGCCGAAAGCTCATGCTCAAAGGGGGCCGGCTTTTCAGGGATTTTATGAGCGAGGTTTGGAGGACTGTCGATACGGCCAAAGAAATAGCGGGAATAGATGTGTTTGCTCAGAAAGTGAGAAACGCCGTGGAGAAACTGGAGGCGGTTGTGTCGCATTTAGTTAATACCGCAAAGGGGCCTGATATCGAACATGCTTACCTTTATGCATCTCCTTTCATGGATGTGACCGGAGATGTCATTATGGCATGGATGCTTCTCTGGAGGGCCACCGTCGCGAGCCGAAAATTGATGGAAGAAGAAAATATTCTGGATCAGGCATTCTACCGGGGCCAGATTGAGTCGGCTGAAAACTTTATTAGAACCGTGCTGCCAACGACTTTGGCACGCATGGGGATCATCATGGATGCATGCACTGCGGCGCTTACGATTTCCGACGAGGCTTTTGGCTGTAAATAAGCGATTGATTTATTCATGCCCTTTTGGTGTAGCGGCTTCCGTTATGTCAGTTTAGGACCAATGCCGTTTCCTTAACAATTTGTTTTGTATTCATAGAAAAATCGATGTTGTTTGACCCTGTGTCGCCTTGGAAATTTTCTGTTGGGTCTCACGGATTCTGTCGTCTGAATGAATATGGTTCTT
>JAVEYW010000037.1 GCA_034003325.1 Desulfobacterales bacterium | reverse complement strand
CTATCTCTGACATTTTCCCGGTCGAGAATGGGCCCACAAATGCTCGTCGGAGACCGGGAAAATGTCAGAGCGTGTATCTGCCACTGACGGTCTCAGGATTTGCTTGAGGCCATAACAAATATCAATACCATGCACACGGACGGGAATTCCGCTGCCGCTTCATTCCCGCCGGTGATGGCTGACCTTTAGCAAATAAACCCAAAAAGGAGAATGAGATCTGTTATGCGTATATTGACCATGGTGTTTGTTACGATATTTCTGTCGGGGTGTTATCAAGCGCAAATTTACCAAACCCGTCCGGATGCTGTTGCTGGGATCAATATCTATACTGTGGATGGAGGTAAAATACCTGGCAATTGGGCATATATTGTCGATGATTCAGTAAAAACTGCATCGCGCCAAATAAAAGCATCTTCGCATGTTTGCAGTTTACATACGTATCCTGTTGATGCCACTGAAGCGCTCTCAACATCTATTGGGCACGCTATGAACAATTTGTTTGAAAATGCCTTTCCACGATCTTCAACTCCATCAGAAGAAATGGTATCTAAAGAGAAGTTGTCAGGGACGGTTATTGTAAAATTAGATGAGTTCTATCCTAAGTTCAATTGCTCAGTAGGCCCCGTGGAGGGGTATTGTTCTGCCACGACAGACATATCATTAACGGCCTTAGTAATTGACTACAAAAAGAAAAAGCAAAGATATGCGCATGCAAACGCCCAGAGAAGCAGTGACGGTGGGGGTGGTCACATGTGCGATGGGGCGAGTAAGGTTATAGCAGAGTCGGTGAAACGAGCGACTAAGGAGGTGTTGGAAAGACTGGCGGAAAAGATATCATTTTTAACGTCTGCAGACAAATAGCACCAGAGAAATTTCAGAACAAAATTTGCTAACAATGCGTTTCACTCTCGACCGGGAACCAGCTCGGCAATTTCCCAAATTAGTCGCATGTACTTCGAAAGTTGCTTTTACAAATGCTTTTTAAGGGTTCCCGGCGGGTGAACTTTTCGTTGGGCGTTGAGAAGGAACACATATGGAATGGACTACGGTGTTATTGATTATTGTTATTGTGCTCTTTGTCGTGACATTGAGGCTAAAGTGGCAAAGTGGAAAACCCGATGGGTATCCATACATTATGAATCAAGTTTTGTTTTCACCTGCGGAGAGGTCTTTCCTTGGGGCCCTAGAGCAAGCGATCGGCGACAAGTATCGCGTATTCGGAAAAGTCCGCGTTGCTGATGTCGTCAGTGTAAAATCAATGTCTAATCGAAGTGTTTGGCAACGATCATTTAACCGTATAAGCGCAAAACATTTCGATTTCGTGATTTGTCAGAAAAGTGATTTGGCGGTTTTTGGTGCCATTGAACTGGATGATAAATCCCATCAGAAGAATAAGCGCCAAGGCCGAGACGCCTTTTTGGTTGGTCTTTGCAACGCTATCTCGTTGCCTCTAATTCAGGTGCCTGCGCGACGAGCCTATTCCGTACCAGAAATCCGAGAAAAAATCCTTGCTGAAGTTAATTTGCCAAGTACCGAACTCGAGCTTTCAGCGATATCTCGCGATATCCCAACAGCCGATCCGCAAACTGAAGCTGTCCATGAGATCATTGAAGCATCCGCGACGATACCACCTGCCGCCGAATCCGAGGGGCCTATATGCCCGAAGTGCTCATCGCCAATGGTGCGGAGAAAATCAAAAAACGGCGCTAATCCAGGACAAGAATTTTGGGGTTGTAGTGATTTTCCAAAGTGTCGCTGCATCATCCCCGTCAGCGCCCAACCATGCCCTGAACCGGAGCGGAATTTCTTGCGCCCTTCGTAGCAAAATAATTCCGCCGCCCGGTTAGGGCGAGCGTTGGGAGTAACAAATGATGCCTGTATCCACATATCTTTTGACATGGAACCCAGCGAAATATTCATGGGATGATATTGATAATTGTATCCACGAGATTTCTGTCCACGGTCATTTCAACAGATATTGGAGCTGTGGCCGTAGCAAGAAACTGAGGCCAGGAGATAGGTTCTTCCTTTTACGACAAAAAATTGAGCCCAGAGGTATTGTCGCATCGGGATATGTAACTTCCGAACCTTATAAAGATGATTCAATCTACAGTGTCCTTCCGGCAAGCGTGCTTAACTTCCAAGGGCGAAATGGGGTTAGTAAAGAGCCATCCAACACCAGAAGGAGGATGGCCAATGGACGAAAATACGACCAGCGAGATCATTTCGTTAGAAACTGTAGCGCAACGGTTTGAGCAATGGCGAAGCAGTCGATCATCCAAGCGTGAACGCATACCCCTCGAATTATGGCACGCAGCTGCTGCCCTTTGTCATTCCTACTCCATAAATAAGGTGTGCCGACGTCTCGGACTCTCAAATACGGATTTGAAACTGCGCGTATCACCGGAGAAAACGAGCACAGGATTTGTGCAATTGGATAGCGGCTGTTTTTCCGGGCAATGGCATCTGACTTGTGACCGGCCGGACGGGGCCAGTTTACGCTTATCGGGCAATGGGATGATGCCGGCGGTCGGTGAGCTGGTACGTGAGTTTTTCTCATGATACAGATCACCCCTCAGATGCGCATCCTGGTGGCCGCGGAGCCGGTGGATTTCCGCAAAGGTATCGACGGGCTCGCAGCGCTTTGCCGTAAGAGACTTCAGGCCGATCCTTTTAGCGGCGCCTTGTTTGTATTTGTGAATAAATCAAGACAGGCCATAAGGGTTTTTATCTTCGATGGCCAGGGATTCTGGATGTGCCATAACCGTCTATCCAGAGGGCGGTTTATCTGGAATTTTCAATCCACATGCCGCAATGGGGTTGCGCTTTCCTCTCGGCAACTCCAGGCGCTGCTGTGGAATGCCGATCCGTTGAAAATGGCAAAAGTCGATGAATTTCGCCCCATCAAAAAAAATGCTTGAATCGAAAAAAGCACTGGCCACGGACAAAAGATTTTGCTATACGGAAACCAAAACGCGTCGAAAGGAATCCGAAATGCAAATTTGTGGCCGGAATTTCAGCCAGCCGGAAATTGACTGGATTGTCCATCAGGTTATAAGCCGGCCGGAATTGACCCGGATCGATTTATCCCGGGAGTTTTGCCGTTACAGGCACTGGTATAAACCCGACGGAGGACTAAAAGAGATGAGCTGCCGGGTAGCGATGCTGCGTTTGGAGCGAAACGGGCTGATCCCTCTGCCGGTGCCGCGAAAAAAGCCGAACCCGGTGAAAGCCGTTAACCGTACGCCGCGGGGAGAACCCGGCTCCGATATCCATTTTGACGCAGGCGCGCTATCGCTTTTTCTTGAACCGGTCAACCGGAAGAGCACCTCTTTTTGGAACGAGTTGATTGATCGCTATCATTATCTGGGCTACTGTCGCATGGGAGGGGCTCAGATGCGCTTCTTTGTCCGCGCGGGAGATCAACTCCTTGCCTTATTGGGTTTTTCCGCCGCCGCATGGCGGGTGGCTCCCCGGGATAGCTTTATCGGCTGGAGCGATTCTGCGCGAAGAGCCCATCTTCATCGCGTCGTGGATAACAGCCGTTTTTTAATTTTACCCTGGGTCCATGGCAAAAACCTGGCATCCCGCATCCTGTCAACGGCAGCGCGCGCGCTTCCCGATCTGTGGCAAGAGCGTTACCATTACCGCCCGCTGCTGCTTGAGACATTTGTTGAAACGCCCCGATTTAACGGCACCTGCTACAAGGCCGCCAACTGGACTTGTGTGGGAAAAACCCGCGGTCGAGGCAAATATGATTACACCAACGCCTGGGGTAAACCGCTCAAAACCATCTGGCTCTACCCTCTGGATCGCAAGTATAAGGAGACGCTATGCCGGTAAAATCACCCAAACGTCTCCAGCTCCCCCCAAAAGAGCTCAAAGCGCTTCAAGAACGAATCAAAAAGCGGGCGCTTCTCGACTCAGACTGGGATAAAATCCATGCGATGAGCGAAACCGTGGAGACACTGAGCCAGGTTATAGAAGAGAAAAATACTTCCATCGGACGATTGTGCAAATATTTGCTGGGCGCTCCCACCGAAACAGCCAGAAATATCCTCAAGCGCAAGGAAAAGTCTGAAGAAAAACCGGAAGCACCCCTCAAAAAACAAAAAGGCCATGGCAAAAAGCCGGCATCCGCCTATGAGGGGGCTACCAGGGTCATTATCGAACACTCCCGGCTTGCGCCCAAAGATCCCTGTCCGGAATGTGAAAAGGGTAAACTCTACGAGTTGGCCATGCCCTCGGTGTTTGTTCACATTACCGGCAACGCACCGCTCAAGGCCACCGTGTATGAACGAACACGGCTTCGCTGCAATCTTTGCGGCGAGGTGTTCACCCCGGCGCTTCCGGCTGAAACGGAAAATAACCGCACGGGAATCTTTACTTCAGGCATCGTCAGCATCCGGGATGAGCATCGGATCGGCCTGTTCATGACCGGCCGGCAGCATGCCGGGGAAAACCTCACTGAACTTTTAAAACAGCGAGCCACTGGCCTTGCGCCCCCTATCCAGATGTGCGATGCCCTCAGCCGCAACGCATCCAAGGATTTTGAAACCATCATGGCCAATTGCCTTAGCCACGCTCGCCGTCAATTTGTGGCATGGGTGAACCGTTTCCCTGAAGAGTGCGAATATGTCATCAAAAAACTGGGAACCGTCTACCACCATGATGCGATTACCAAACAACAGGCACTGCCAATGGAGGAGCGGCTCAAATATCATCAGATTCACAGCGGTCCGCTCATGGCCGATCTTAACGCCTGGTGTAACCGGCAGATCGGTGAAAAACTCGTGGAACCAAACTCCGGCCTGGGCAAAGCGATACATTACATGCTCCGGCATTGGGAAAAATTATCCCGGTTTTTACATGTACCCGGCGCTCCGCTGGATAATAACATATGCGAACAGGCGCTAAAACACGCCATTCTCCACCGCAAAAATGCGCTGTTCTACAAGACCCAACGGGGCGCTAAAGTGGGGGATCTGTTTATGAGCCTGATCCACACTTGTCAGATGGCCGGGATCAATCCACTCGATTATCTTACGTGGCTGCTCAAACAGGCATCGAAGCTGATACTCTCTCCCAGCGATTTCTTGCCTTGGAATTATAACCCTCAACATCCCTAACCTTCATACCAGCAGCGGCCTTGTTGTTGGCTTCTGCCAGTAATTTCGACTCTCTGCTCTGTAAACGGTGGCCCGATAACTGAAAAAAATTTCATTGCGCACGCCTGCCGGAAGAACACCAAATACACGATTAGCGCCATTATCAAACACAGGCGAAAAATAAAGAATCCATTCAACCAGCGCACCGGCCAGCCATTAAAGCAATCTACCCTGAATCAACACACTGTCCGCCTCAAATTTTGCGAACGCAAGGCCCAAAATCTGAAGACGGTAATTCGGCACCTTATCTGGCTCCGGTACATCGAGAGCCCCCGGACGCGGGCACGATGGATTAAACGTTTGCAAGAGGCGGAGTCAAAAAAATATACAAAGGGGCTCAAGGCTGACGAGCGGCGGTTTGTTGAGGCCTATAACGGCTCACCTGTTATGGCTGCCAGGGCTGCCGGCGTGACCGGTAATTATGTCACGGTCAAGCCCCTTGCCATTGCATATCGCTACTCTCCACGAATCGTTAAAGCCCTTGAGCGGAAAGCCGCCATGCGGATACCGGGCCTAAAGATTTTTATTGGCGGTGACTTTGAGGGTGATGGCAAACGGCGAAAGCTCAAGCCAATAGGGGAGTCCGGCCAAGTTCTTGAATTTGACGATTATATCTCAGACATTCACGCGCGCCTGGAAAGTCGAATGTCGATTATTTTGACTGAGGCCATCAAAATAAATGACGCGAGGCCACATTATTTTTACAATGTTTTTTCTAACCTTCGCGATGGGTTAAATGCCTTGGCCACTGACAAGAGGCCTAAAAAATAGCTGGGTTGCCGGCCTCAGCTTCATGGCGGCTTTCGGCTTTGGCAGGTGCCTGGGGTGTATCCAGGGGAAAGGTGATAGAGCGCTTATTAATGGAAACCGGTGACCGGTACCGGGATATTTTGTTTCCGGAAACGTAATGTGATTAATTTGGATACTAGGGGACCTGACCCTTTTGGCAGAATTATCAAAAACACTTGACCGGCTTCCTACGGGGGCCGGTTTTTTATTTTGGGGCTTCATAGGGGGTATGGTTTTTCAACCTGCTGAAAGTCCGTTGATCCAGATCCTTGTACAGTCCTTGTACAAAACGCCAAAAACTTAAAAAGGGGCTCAGCCTTATGAGCTGTAACCCCTTGCTTTTTTTGGTACGCCCGGAGGGATTCGGACCCCCGACCTACGGATTCGAAGTCCGGCGCTCTATCCAGCTGAGCTACGGGCGCGTAAGCGGAAAGGCCATTGCAGGGTATGAACTGCAATGACCCTATTTTTTTAGGTGGGGTGAGTGATGGGACTTGAACCCACGACCACCTGGGCCACAACCAGGTGCTCTGCCAACTGAGCTACACCCACCGCAGAAGAGGCTAACCAATTAACAGATTGAATTGCTTATTTCAAGGGAAATCTATGGCTGGTGCACGGTAAATTTGTTCTAATTCGACGTCACCGGCGCACATGAGTTTTTGGTCATGCGAAAATAGTCGAAGACTGCCCGTGCATTAAACGTGAGCTGTCGCATTTTCTGCGCAATGCTGCGCGCTCCC
>JAVEYW010000036.1 GCA_034003325.1 Desulfobacterales bacterium | reverse complement strand
GCTTGAAAAGCGTGGTGCAAATGCCTGAAAACGCCTCCTTTTATGTGCAAGGCGTTCTTGCGGGTGCTCGCCGGATTTTTTCCAAAACCATTACGCTCATTGAAAGTTCAAATCCCGAGCACCAACGATTGGCCCGCGCGGTGATCAACGGGCTGTTGCCCCATACCGGCGGGTCCATCCGCCTGGGGGTCAGCGGGGTGCCGGGTGCGGGAAAAAGCTCGTTTATCGAGCGGCTCGGAACCCTGCTGCTGGATAAAGGATACCATGTGGCGGTACTGGCGGTGGATCCCAGCAGCAAGCGCTCGGGCGGCAGCATTATGGCGGATAAGACCCGAATGGAAAAACTCGCCGCGGACCGTCGGGCGTTTATTCGGCCGTCTCCATCGGGCGGCATTCTGGGCGGCGTTGCCAGAAAGACCCGCGAAACCCTGCTCGTATGCGAAGCCGCCGGATTTGACGTAATCATGGTGGAAACCGTCGGTGTGGGTCAATCGGAAATCGATGTGGCGTCCATGGTCGATTTTTTTCTGATTCTGATGATAGCCGGCGCGGGCGATGAAATTCAGGGCATTAAAAAAGGGGTTTTGGAATTGGCCGACGCCCTGGTCATTAACAAAGCGGACGGCGACAATGTGGAAAACGCCAAACGGGCGCAACGAACCTATGAAAACGCCTTGCATCTTTTAAGGCCGGCCACCCCCACCTGGACCCCGCCCGTGCTGACCTGCAGCGCGCTTGAATCCACGGGTATTGAAGCCATATGGCAAACCATATTGACCCATCGGCAACGGTTTGATGAAACCGGAGAACGGTTGGAGCGACGCCGCGCACAGGCCATCGACTGGATGGCGGCCTTGATCGAAGAGGGGCTGAAAAGTAGGTTTTATGCACATCCGGTCGTCAAATCGATGTTTCCCGAACTTCGTCGGGCTGTTCTGGCGGGAACGCTGAATGCCACGGCGGCGGCGGAAAAGCTGCTTTTTTTTCTTGACAAAGAGGCCTTGACCGAATCAAGTAAATAACTTTAATCTTTTTTCAGGCTGAATTATCGTTCAGCATAAGGACCTTGAATCAATGGCTTGGTTGTCTTTATCGATTCGGCATGACCTTATGGCGTTAGTGGGGCAAAATTCGGGATAGGTGAAAGGAAAGTGATAATGGGGAAAGTGGAAGAAAAAATCAAGGAGTTGATGGACCGAGAGAAAAAGGTCCGCCGAATGGGGGGTGACCAGATGGTCGCTTCGCACAAAAAGAAAGGCAAGCTGACGGCCCGGGAACGATTAAATCTGCTCTTTGATGTCGGCACTTTCAGAGAAATTGATATGTTCGTTTCACACCGCTGTGTTAATTTCGGCATGCAGGCGGTGGAGGTTCCCGCAGACGGAGTTGTCACGGGCCATGGCCTGGTGGCGGGCCGCCCCGTATTTGCCTTTTCGCAGGACTTTACGGCTCGGGCCGGCAGTCTGGGGGAGATGCACGCCAAAAAGATCTGCAAGGTCATGGACATGGCGCTTAAATCCGGCGTGCCGTTTGTCGGATTGAATGACTCGGCCGGCGCCCGAATTCAGGAGGGGGTGGATGCACTGTGTGGATTTGGTGAAATTTTTTACCGCAATTCGATCGGATCAGGCGTGATTCCTCAGATTTCGGCCATTATGGGGCCTTGCGCGGGGGGCGCGGTCTATTCACCGGCCATGACGGATTTCATCTTTATGGTCAAAAATACCGCCCATATGTTCATAACCGGGCCGGAGGTCATCAAGGCCGTTACCGGTGAAGAGATTACCTTTGAAGACTTGGGCGGCGCCATGGCGCATAATGAAAAAAGCGGCGTGGCCCATTTTGCGTGCGAAAACGACGAAGACGCCATAAACCAGATCAAGATGCTTTTGTCCTACCTGCCGTCCAATAACATGGATGATCCTCCACGGGTGGCCACCGATGATTTGCCGGGACGTATGGATCCGGCTCTCGACACGGTTATTCCGGACAGCCCCGGCCAGGGGTACGACATGATGGATGTCATTCGCCCCATTGTGGACAACGGGGAGGTATTTGAGCCGCACCAGCATTTTGCGCCCAATATCTTGATCTGTTTTGCGCGGCTGAACGGCCGCAGCATCGGTATTATCGCCAACCAGCCAAAGGTGATGGCAGGGTCTCTGGATATCAACGCCGCCGATAAGGCGACCCGTTTTATTCGGTTTTGTGATGCGTTTAATATTCCGATTTTGACGATTGCGGATGTACCGGGGTACTTACCGGGAAGCGACCAGGAATGGGGCGGCATTATCCGTCATGGCGCCAAGCTTCTCTGGTGCTATTCCGAAGCGACCGTTCCCAAACTGCTTCTGATTACCCGGAAAGATTATGGCGGCGCCTACATTGCCATGTCTTCGAGGCATCTGGGTGCAGACATGGCCTTTGCCTGGCCGACCGCGGAGATCGCGGTGATGGGCGCTCAAGGGGCCGCCAACATCATTCACCGCAAAGAAATAAACGATGCGGACGACCCGGTCGCCAAGCGCAATGAGAAAATAAACGAATATGAAACGCTTTTCTCCAATCCCTATTGCGCTGCCGCCAGAGGGTATGTGGATGCGGTGATTCGGCCCCGGGAAACCCGGTCGCGGTTGATTGATGCCCTGGAGATCCTGTGCACGAAGCGGGAACTGCGGCCGCCGAAAAAGCACGGCAATATTCCCGTTTAAGCTCCCTGTGGGGGAACCGATGCGTCATCATAAAAAACAAGGGCGGGTATTTTTGAACCCGACCCCTGGCATGCGATGGGTGAGGATATGGATATGACAAAGAAAATGGCGGCGGCCGCCTCTGCGGTAATTGCCTACATGCAAGAGGAAAATGCGGCGATTCAATTGCAGCCGGAAGCAGCAGCGGTTTCGGCACCGCCGCCCCCGGCACTGACAAGTTTCTGGGGGGCCAGTGGGCGCCAATCTCAGATGCAGTTGCGAAATTTAATGCAGTTAAGAGCCGTTAACCGAATATGAATGAGATTACATCAAAACCGATTTTTCTATAGGAGAGCGTTAAGATGAGTGTTCACGACCAATTAAAGATGACGGAAATGCAGTATGGCAAAGACCGGCCGAAAGCCAAAAACCCTGTCAAGGTGGAGGACCTCACGCTGCGTGACGGTCACCAGTCCTTGTTCGCCACCCGCGGCCGGACCGAGGATATGATTCCGATCGCGGAGATGATGGACTCGGTCGGGTTCTGGGCGGTTGAAACCTGGGGCGGCGCCACCTTTGATACCATGCACCGGTTTTTGAATGAAGATCCCTGGGAAAGGATTCGCACGCTCAAACGGTATTTCAAGAAAACGCCGTTTTCCATGCTGCTCAGGGGACAGAACCTGGTCGGATACCGTAATTATGCCGATGATCTCGCCAAGGTCTTTGTGGAACGGGCCGCCGAAAACGGCATGGACATTTTTCGGACCTTTGATGCGCTCAACGATTACCGGAACTTTGAGACGGTCGTGAAGGCCATTAAATCCTGCGGAAAGCATTTTCAGGGGTGCATGTGCTACACGATGACCGAACCGCGCATGGGCGGGGAAGTTTATAATATCGATTATTTTGTCAAGAAGGCCAAAGCCCTGGAAGCCATGGGCGCCGACTCCATTTGCATCAAGGACATGGCCGGTTTGCTGGCGCCCTATGATGCCTATGAACTGGTCAAAGCATTGAAAGCCGCGGTCAAGGCCCCGATTCACTTGCACAGCCATTTTACGTCCGGCATGTCGCCCATGACGCACTTAAAAGCGATCGAAGCGGGCGTGGACATTATCGACACCTGTATGACGCCCTACGCGTATCGCACCTCCCATGCCGCTATTGAACCCCTGGTCATGACCCTTTTGGGCACCAACCGGGACACCGGCTTTGATATCAAGCTATTGGCCGACATCAACGTGAAGCTGGAAAAAGAGGTGATGCCCAAGTACAAACACCTGCTGGACGATTCCAAGGTTTCTCTCATCGACATCAATGTGCTGCTGCATCAGACACCTGGCGGCATGCTGTCGAATCTGGTCAACCAGCTTCGGGAAATGGATGCGCTCGATAAGATTCATGAGGTGTATAAGGAGCTGCCGCGGGTCCGAAAAGAGCTGGGCCAGATTCCCCTGGTTACGCCCACCAGCCAGATCGTGGGCATTCAGACGGTCAATAATGTGCTCTTTGACACGGAAGAAGAGCGCTACAAAATGATTACCGCCCAGGTTAAAGACTTGTGTTACGGCCTTTATGGAAAAACAGCGATTCCCATTGATCCCGAAGTGCAGAAGAAAGCCCTGAAAGGGTATCCCCGCGGCGAAGAGCCCATCACCTGCCGGCCGGCCGAAGTACTGGAACCGGAACTGGCTAAGGCCAAAGAAGAGATCAAGGATCTGGCCGTGGATATCGACGATGAGGTTCTCTACGCCATCTATCCGGTGACCGGGAAACGCTTTTTAAAATGGAAATACGGCAAGGAAACACCCCCCAAGGACGTCATGCCGAAATCACTGGAAGCTGTTGCGGCTGAGGACGAGTTGATTCGAAAGGCCAAGGCAGGTCTTTTGATTGAGAAGAACGGAAAAGAGGCGCCCGAAAAGGGCGAGAACCTGCGAACGTTCAACGTTTTTGTGGATAACGATTATTTTGAAGTGGGTGTTGAGCCCAAGGACGGCCTGCCGTTAGTCAGTTATGTTCAGGCCGCGCCGGTTCAAATGCCCGCCGCAGCCCCGGCGGCAGTCCCTGTAATGCCGAGCGCGCCTGTTGCTCAGAAAGCACCGGCTCAACCACCGACCGCGCCGGCGGCCGTAGCCGCACCCGCTGCGGTTTCCACTTCCAACGCTGATGGCACCTCGCTGACGGCACCCATGCCCGGCATGATTGTCAGCGTCGCCAAGAAAGTCGGCGATGTGGTCAAAAAGGGCGATACCCTGTTGGTATTGGAAGCGATGAAGATGGAAAATGCCCTGGCTGCGCCGGTTGACGGAACAGTTACGGCTATAAATGTCGGTTCCGGCGATTCGGTTGCCAAAGGCGCTGTTTTGTGCGTCATCGGATAGGTCTTATTTTACCGAATTGGTAACCAACGGTTGCTGTTTTAAAAAGGCCGGCGGCTGAACGTCGACCTTGAGGTTGTTCTTCTGCTGCCGACAGTGAATTCCCCACTGTCGGCAGCTTGCAGAGCCGAATGTGGTTGCCATCGCTCATTGCCGAGCGTCCACAATGCCTGCCCCACCTTATACAATAGCGCCCCTTCTTATATTCCACGGTTGCCAATTTTTTTTAGAAGTGTATTTGGAGTGGTTGCATTTTCTTGTTGCAATTTATGTAACAATGTTACATAAAGAATATAATATATCAGATGAAAACGAAAAAACATATTGAAAATATGTGATAATATAAAAATAACACAATTTTTTTTGTAAAAAACAGCCTGCCAACTCGTTCTTCCTCATCATTCGAATGTTCCGAAGAATTGATAAAAGCGACAATTGTTATGGTGGGGCGTTGATGGCGTCAATGCCTGGATGGGGGCTTTATGGATAAAAAGGTTACGGTGGTTGGTGCCGGTTTTGTGGGCGCTACGACGGCACAGCGGCTGGCTGAAAAAGAGCTGTGTGATGTGGTATTGATTGATATCGTCGAAGGGGTTCCACAGGGAAAAGCGCTTGATCTTATGCAGGCCGCGCCGGTCGAAAAGCATGATGCCAAACTCATCGGCTCCAATGGGTATGATGAGTCGGCCGGCTCCGACATCGTCATCATTACGGCCGGAATTCCGCGCAAACCCGGTATGAGCCGGGATGATTTGATCGCCACCAACGCCGGGATCATAAAAGGCGTTGTGACCCAGGTTGTCCCCAAATCGCCCAATGCGATTCTTATTATCGTCAGTAATCCTCTGGATGCCATGTGTCATGTGGCGATGGCGACCAGCGGGTTTCCCAGAGAGCGGGTCATCGGTATGGCCGGTGTGCTGGATTCGGCCCGGTTCCGAACCTTTATTGCCATGGAGCTGGATGTGTCGGTTGAAAGCACCCATGCCTTTGTGCTGGGCGGTCATGGGGACACAATGGTGCCGTTACCAAGATACTCCACAGTGGCGGGCATTCCCATCACGGAACTGATGAGTAAGGAGCGCATCAACGCGCTGGTGCAACGAACCGCCAACGGCGGAGCGGAGATTGTGGGACTGCTGAAAACGGGAAGTGCCTTTTACGCGCCGGCCTCATCCGCGGTGGAAATGGCCGAGTCGATTCTTAAGGACAAGAAAAAGATTTTGCCTTGCGCCGCGTATCTTAAGGGCGAATTCGGCATTCAAGATCTGTTTATCGGTGTGCCCGTGAAGCTGGGCCGAAAAGGAATGGAGCAGATTATCGAAATCAAGCTCACAGTCGAAGAAGATGCGGCTTTGAAAAAGTCGGCGGCGGCTGTGCAGAGCCTGGTGGATATAGTGTCGACGCTGAATTGACCGGGCGGTTGTTTCACGCGTTTGGGTGGTTCGCCGGAGAGCGATGTCGAGTTGTTGGAGTCCACCTTGCCGGATGGACCGGTTTCGAAATACATCGAAAAAAAAGCGAAGGAATTCAGCATATCGCCTTTATCGGTTGCTTTTATTCCGCGTGGGTTTTTTGGCCACTTTTTTGTTTGCAAAAAAAGTAACAATGTTACATATTAAACATATAATGGCTGCAAATAAACAGCTAATATATTGTTAATAAATATAAAAGTTTTTAATAACGTATTTGTATAGGCCGCGGATTTTAAAAGATCAACCACCTGACTCATGAACAAAAACGGCAATGCCATATGACAGACTTGAATTTAACATCAGAAAATGAGGACCAAGGCCGTTTGCTCTGTGTTGGACTCAAACCTGAGGTCTATAAGCGGCTGGAAAGCGCCGTAGCGGATATTTTTTCCAATTCCGATTTTCATAAAGCCAATATTCGGGACGTGGCCAAAAAAGCAGG
>JAVEYW010000035.1 GCA_034003325.1 Desulfobacterales bacterium | reverse complement strand
CCGCGGCACCGGCCCGTATGGGCAGAATTCTTCCCTTGGATGTAAAGAGGATCTCTTCCGGGATATAGGTGCACATATACCCGAAAACCCGTCCCCCGTTCGCTTTCCAATCGCGAATGAAAGGGTTATTCATTCGGGTGGAAAGACCGATCAGTTCCGATAGAGGACTCGATCCCGATTTCGTTGTTTCTGCTATTGCACTCATTTGGTTGCTCCTAATTCTACTGATTGCTCCTAATTTTACGCTTTTTCCGTTATGAATAGTCTCCATAATGTTCAAAAGCCCGTAAACGCCGGCTCCCCCATTTATCGGGGAAGCCGAAAAGAGCAACCGTTTAAATCGGGTTTTCGCCCATTACCCTAGTAAAAAAACAGAACTTTTTATGCTGTTATAATCACGCAGTTCTATAATGATCAAGTAATATTAGTTTCGCCGACCGCGCTTGGCAATATTTTCAATGGTGAACCACGATTTATCAAGACCAGAACTCAACGTTGCGTTTTGATTACCATTTTCATCCCACCCAACGTATTGCAAGAGTGTGTAAGTTTCAGAGAGAAGGTCAAACCAGTTAAAACCTTGCTCGTTCGTGCAGTAATCACCATCTTTATTGGGCCCTATATAAACCGTTGAGTTAAAGTCTTCCATCACTTTCCATTCCCGCCCTTGCTGGTCATAGACAATCACGTGCCAAGGTATAAAACACTCCTTATCAATCCAGATGCGCCTTTTTGAATACACATAGCTTTTATCTTTCGGAATAGCGTCGACGAGCCAGCAATCCCGCATGGTTCTGGGCGCGATCCACATTCCGTTTTCGTCTCTTTTATGAGGTGTCTTATTGTTAAGTGCGGCGCACAGCACCCTTGTTTCCCCGATTATTCTCCATTCATATTCCAAGGGCCGTCCCTGAAACCCACGAATATCATCCCAGGTCATAACCGTACCGGCAAAGTTATTTTGCCGCTGCGCGCCCGACATTCTGCGGATACGCCGCATAGTGGGAATATACATCCAGATATCGTCATCCTTTCTGGGATCGTCATACCGAATGAGCAGCCGCATAGTGCCTTTAATATCGTAAGGGAAATCGATCACGGTTGTCCCACAACGGTAGATTTTCTTTGGATTGGGCCCCCAATCTCCAAGCGGTTCAATATCCACTCTGCCCATCCAATTAAGCCATGCCCAAGACTTTTCAGCGCCTTTGATATCCCGCTCTCCGCCATCTGCGGCGACATTGATCAAATGATACTGCTCCAGGGTTTGGTCATCTCCTTCGTATCTTCTTTCGAGATTATAAGCGATTTTGATTCCCGCCTGCGGGTCTTTGGCGTCAATATCCGGAAACGGCCGGCCGCCTTCCCAACCAACCATAACGCCGTTTGTGTCGATTTTGGCCTTGCCTTTGTTCTTCTCTGTGGCTTTTTTATACCCGGAAGAGGACTGTATGAATTTTGTTGCATCCCCACCGACTTCAAAACTCATGCCCCTTTCGATCTGGGTGCTTAATGACAACGGAATATGTGCTTCAAATTGCTTCCAGTTATCCGGCCCGATTTTGGTTCCGACAGCCGGTTCTTCACAGAAAGCCGCCGGCGTGAGGACCAAGGCCCCACCGATGAATAATAAGGCTGCTATCGCCGCAATTGTTTTTCTCATCCCAAACCCCCCATTTTAAAATTAGATTTTGTTTGTTCGCGGTTTATTTCTTACCCGTACAATCCATTGACCGACCAGGCTTATAATTTCAACCGAACTTGCAAATACACTTCATCGTTTCTCTCATACGGATTGAAGTATCCGCCCCCCATGCCGTTGTCGAATTTCCCGTCTATGTAAGTGTAATTCAGGCCGACAGACCAATTGTCGGACGGGGCGTATTTGATTGACGGCCATACCATGCCGGCACCGGTAACATCATAGCCGAATACAACTTGCGGCTGCCATCTGTTTCCCTGGCCGAGAAAGCAATTGAAAATCAAGGTGAACATGGTCTGATCGTCCGTATCGTCCATAAACGGATAAAGCAGCGTATCCGGCGAATCGATAAAAAAACAATTATTTCGCTGCGAATCGCTTTCTCATTTTTTCCCATTCAATTTTAAACCGGGTATTATTGCTTTAACCTAAAAGGCCATTCTCCACTTAAATTTCGTTTGGTGAATCTGGTGGTTTAATTATGCCTTTCGAAATATGATACAAAAGGCATACCAATACCGTTTAACCATTCTTAACAAGCTTTAATGATTAATTTTTATTAGGGTATGCGGTTAGGTGGCACCCCCCAAGGATTGGAGCGAATGCCCAATAACCGTCATCGAAATGTCCAATAATCGACTTGACAGGCACTTGGAATAATAACATATATCATAAAACCTTTTCGGAACAGCATTACAAAGAATCTCTGTGCCCAAGGTAGTTAAGGGGGCCTTTTTTCTTTTATATCTTGTTTAATTAATATGTTAATGCTAAAAGTGGCGCCAAAAATTCGGATTCGAAAAAACATTCTGTGAATGCAAACAGGTTTTGGAATGTCAAAAAATAAATGTTCGCGGCAAATATTGTCAATTGGTCGGTATACAGACAATTGTTACGATTATTAAAAAAAGTGAAGGTGTTGTGATGATTCCCGAACTCCCCCGGTTCTCTGAGATACAATGGAAATTCTTGGCCACACTTGAGGTATTGGGGGCATTGGTACCGATCGGCGCCGTGGAGACATTGGCACCTTTGATGCCCAGTGAAATGCTGGACCTCATTCGGCGCGCCGAACAGCATGGCTTCCTTCAAAAAACAGAAAATGACCATTTTGGACTCGCCCCGAACATTCCTGCGGATGTCTTGAAAAAGCTGCGATCTTACAATTCGCCGGACCGGGTTTCGGAGATATTCGTTCATCTCAAGAATACCGGCTGGCTTTCCCGATTAAGCCAGCCGAATATCATCCCGCTGCTTGTGAAGGCAAAACGGTTTGAGGATGCCGCCAACATTCAACTGAATTTGACGAAAACCGCCATCGACCATCTGGACGTGGAAGCGGCCACCGCCAACCTTGCGCAAGTGGTCAGATTCTATTTACAGTATTCCGACAACGGTGCTAAACACTTGGAAATCGAAAAACGGATGATCGACCACGCGCTCACCGTTTCCAATCTTAGTTCCGCCATGGGAAAAGGATTTACTGAGCTTCAACCGCTATTCCGAAAACTGCTTCTGGTTTCCGAAGCTTCCGGAGACCGGCGTTCCCACGCAATGATCCTGCTTCACCTGGGAAGACTTCATTTTATCGCGTTCAAGAGTACGGAGTTCTTAAAAGCCCTTTCAGACGGCAAGCAGATCGTCGATGAGTTGGGCGACGACGACATTTTGTGCCAATCCGCTGAATTTGTAGGACATTATTATTTCGTTCAGGGCGACTTCAAACAAGCCCTGATCCATTACGAAAAAGCCTCGGAATGGTACAGATTAACGGAAACCAAAATCATCAACCCATTCATGCCTGGTTTTTTCTGCCTGTCCATCATGGCGCTTGGCCAATTTACCCGTGCCTACAACCTAATGGACATCTATCATGATATGGCCATGAAAAAAAATCTTCCGAACGTGGCGACCACGCTGAGAACCGTTCTGGGATATATGCTGCTGTCTTTTCATAAAAAAAATGAGGCATTGCAGCATCTGACCATTGCGGAAGTTGATGCTAAAAAGCAAAATAACGATCTGGGACTTTTTGGTGCCAGACTTTTCAAGTCCTACTATCTCTATTTAAACGGGGAACTGCCGGAAGCCAGGGATTTATTCATAACCGCACTAAAAAACGCAGCGTTAGCCGATGTGATCAGGCCATATGCCATTTTCCCCTGGGTGCTTGAAATGCTTTTTGATTTCGATAGGCAACAATTAGAAGTCCCTGCGGAATTTAGTTTTGAGGGCACCGTGCAACGGTTAATGGACGATTTCAATATTTGCCTTAAGGGTACCGCTATGCGGCTTTTGGCGAAACGTGCGGCTGCCAACGGGCAATCGCCTGAAGACATCAAAGATTATCTAGAAAAAAGCCTGAATTTTCTGGTCAGCTCCGGCCCCGCGGTGCAATTGGCAAAAACGCAACTGGAGCTGGCGCGTTTTGAATTGACCTGCGGGAACCGGGAAAAGGCCTCCGTGTATGCCATGCAGGCATGGGAAACTCTGCCCGCGAACACCAAACGGTTGTTTCCCGATGACCTGCAACACCTGATCGGCACTTTCTCAAAAGAACCGTTTTTAAAAAGCTTCCTGTCACCCGCCGTTATTTCCAGCCGTTTTGCCGAAGCAATGGAAAAACATATTCCTGCCCTGGATCTGAAGGTGGTCCTCAGTCGTTTGGTCGCAACCACCAACCGTTTTTTCAGCGCTGAAAGAGGCGCTTTTTTTTTAATGGACAAGAAGGGGAAAATGGAACTCGCGGCTGCGGTCAATCTGACGGAACTGGAAGTAAAATCAGATAAATTTTTCCCGCATTCCAAACAAATTATCCGTGCGAATGACAGCGGTGAGCCCCTTATCACCTTCTTGTCGCACTCCGCCAAAAGGAAAAGCCCCGCCGTGAACACAGCGGTTCTATGCCTGCCGATCGACTTGGGAAATGACCTTCAAGGGGTTTTATACCATGACAACTCCTTTTTAAAGGACGGCTTCGATTATCTGGATCCCCAAACCTTAACGCTCCTCAAAACGCACTTTCAAACCCTGTCCCGTCAAATTCGGGAATTTTATAGCTCGGCCCAAAAAAAAATTTACCGGGCATCGGAAAAAGAGAGCGAAACGGAATTTACCCTGAATGAAAAAATTATCGGGGAAAGTCCGGGCATCTTGAATTTACTGAAAAAGGCCGGACGCATTGCCGATACAAACTCTCCCATACTGATTCAGGGGGAAACCGGCGTGGGAAAAGAGATCCTGGCACGCTGGGTTCACAAGCACTGCCCAAGATGTAACGGGCCCTATGTTGTCATCGATTCCACCACCATCGCTGAAAACCTGTTGGAAAGTGAGTTGTTCGGACACGAAAAAGGAGCCTTTACCGGTGCTACCCACCAAAAAACCGGTCGGGTAGAACTCGCTCACGGCGGCACCCTGTTTCTGGATGAAGTCGGCGAGCTGCCGCTTTCAATGCAGGCAAAACTGCTTCGGGTTCTGGAGGAAAAAACGTTTGTCCGCGTTGGCGGAAGCCGTGTTCACCAGTGCGATTTCCGGTTGATTGCCGCCACCAACCGGGATCTTGAAAAAGAAGTGCGGGCCGGCCGATTTCGGGAAGACCTCTTTTACCGCTTGAACGTCCTTCCCATTCAAATTCCACCGCTTCGAGAAAGAGGCTCTGATATCGTTCTGTTGGCGCGGCATTTTCTGGGAATCTATTGCAAACGGTTGAAACGCCCTACCCTCCTCATTTCACCCAAAGATGTTTCGGCCTTGTGCGCCTATTCATGGCCCGGAAACGTCCGGGAACTGAAAAATGTGATCGAAAGAGGGGCGCTGCTTTCCACGGGCAATCAGTTGGAATTGCAATTATCCACCATGCCGGCAGACCGGTCATCCTTCTCCGTCAGCGGCAAGCCCTCAATGGATGAATTACAACGCGACTATATCCGCTATATTTTGAAAACCACCGATGGGAAAGTAAGCGGCCCGGGCGGCGCGGCCGATGTCCTCAAAATGAAAAGAACCACGCTCTATTACCGAATGAAAAGGTTGAGCGTACCATTTACCCTTCCACCCCGCAATTAAAAAGCCTTAATTTTTCCGCAAAGGCTTTTTGGAAAATCGTTGAGGAAGTGCTTTAAGTCAGGGGTTTAAAACCGCTTCTATTGTATGTTGTTGAAAAATTCCGCCAGTTGATCATGCGCCGACTCGCGAGGCGTAAACCGGGCATCCACGATGTCCGTTTCCCACTGAAAGGTGGGAATGCCGACCTCCTCCTGCAGGGCATCGCTTAAGAGTTTATTGACCCCCCAGGAATGCTTGCAGGCCATGTGCCCTGAAAACACCGCCGCGTCGGCATGATAGGTTTTGGCCAGTTTCACAAAATCGTTGATCCAGATATCCGAAAAGGACATGACGTTTCGCGCCATGGGCATATTGAAAGAGCGCCAGGCGAGTCCTTCGATCATGGACTCCACGCTGCTGGTATTCACCAACCCAACGATGTCGCCAGGCAGATACCCCCCCGCGCATTCAATATAAGTCATGCCAAAATCCTCTTCGAGCCAGTCATACATATCAAGGTAAAAGGGGGTGATCCCCCAGGTCCACAGGGTGCGAATCTCTTTCTTCCCCTCGGGCAAACAGCCGATCCCCTTGTCATATCGCGCCTTGGTCTGCTCGTAACACGTCCTCAAATAATCCACATACTTGGAATTGACCCCGCACTGGTAAAGGGCGCCCACATCAAAGGCCCGGTGCATGCTGGAGTCCGGATTTGGGACGGCGCGACGCATCTTCTGCATTTCATACACATACCAAAGCTGTTGGTTTCCATATTCCACATGCTTTCTCAACAGATCTTCATCCAACGTATGGCCCGTAAGCTTTTCAAGGCGCTCCACCATGCGTTTCCACTCATCATGATAATACTTGAACGCCCGTTGGTTGGAGTAATAAGGCGCGTCCAGCACCACCAGGGGGACATTATTTCGCTCCATCACATATTGATAGAGCATGGAGCTGGAATCACAGGGGGTGCTCGGTTTCACCAGCACATCCGGCATCGGCATGCGGCCGATTTCGATGGCCGTAACCGTTCCCTTTTGCGCTGAGCACAGATGGGGGGGCAATCCTTTCAGCTCCAGAAGATCCATTTCCTCCTCAACCCCTCTGCGAAACACCGCACTCAAGAAAACCGGCACCAACTCAAAGCATACGGGCGCCAGATCCATCCCCAGAAGAATTTCCGGCGTCATGGTGACAAAGTAATAAGCAAGGGGTTTTCCCTGCTCCATATTCGCAAAAAGATCCTGAAGGTATTGTTTCATCGCCACACAGTTATCATACATTGCCTGCCGGTTTTTCTCCTTTAAGGACGCAGCAAACAGTTCGGGGTATCCCTCGGGCGCTAGGGATGCGTGATATTCCGGAACCTGCTGTAAAAAAGCCGGCATATCCACATCGGCCATCGTCTTGACCCCGCTGCCGATCAACCCGATAAAAAGATCGCAAACAGCGTCTAATTTTCTCAGCCACTCATATTGGGTTCGAACTGTTTCCTCCATCTCAGCCAGTCTCCTTATAAAGCTTATTTGCTCAACGGTTTTTATATCATCACATTTGAAAGGTTTATTTCCCCAGTTTCTCCAAAAAGGCCTGAATCCGCGTTTTCAACCGGCCCTCGTCGGTGGAAATATAATCCCGCTCGATCATAAGGCTTGGCAATCCGATTGTTTCAAGATCGGCCGCTTCCATCTGGGATTCAACGCCATGGTTGTCGCAAAACGGGATTTTCGCGAAAATGACGC
>JAVEYW010000034.1 GCA_034003325.1 Desulfobacterales bacterium | reverse complement strand
ACATCGATTGCGTGGTCGTCTACAAGGTGGACCGGCTGAGCCGCTCCCTTCTCGACTTCGCCCGCATCATGGAGCTTTTCGACAAGCATGCCGTGAGCTTCGTCTCGGTCACCCAGCAGTTCAACACAACCAGCTCCATGGGGCGGCTAACCTTGAACATCCTCCTGTCCTTCGCCCAGTTCGAACGGGAAATCATCTCGGAGCGGACCAGGGACAAAATGGCCGCCGCCCGGAAGAAGGGCAAGTGGGTCGGAGGCATGCCGGTCCTCGGGTACGACCTGGATCGCAAGGGAGGGCGGCTGGTCGTTAACGAGGAAGAAGCCCAGCGGGTGCGAGCCATCTATGATCTTTACATGGAGCACAAGGCGTTGATGCCTGTCGTCCAGGAACTCGAGCGCCGCAAGTGGGGTGTAAAAAAGTGGACTACCCAACGAGGGGATGAACGCGGAGGGAATCTGTTTACCAAGAGCAGCCTTTTTCGGCTGCTCACCAACATCATCTACACGGGCAACATCATTTATAAAGGGACCATCTACCGTGGCGAGCATGAGGGAATTGTGGACCCGGACCTCTGGCAGCGCGTCCAAGATACCCTTCGGCACAACGGCCGGTCCGGCTGCAAGGAAATCCGCAACAAATACGGTGCCCTGCTGAGGGGGCTGCTTTACTGCGCACCTTGTGGAACCGCCATGGTGCATTCTTACACCGCCAGAAAGGGAAAGCATTACCGTTACTATGTCTGCCTGACCGCCCAGCAGCGAGGATGGGCATCCTGTCCGACCAAATCGCTCAATGCCTATGAGATTGAAAGCGCGGTGGTGGACTATATCCGAGGCTTGGGCGCGAGCCCGGAGGTCTTTTCGGAAACCGCTTCCCAGGTTCGGGTTCAAAGTGAAAAGCGTCTGGCGGAGCTCGAAGCCGAACGCCGCGCACACGAGCGGGAACTCAAACGGCTGGATGCCAGGCTCCGCGCCCTCGTGGGAGACTTGCCGTCCTCGGGAACGGACCGGGGTCTGGTGACGGATCAGATGGCCGACCTGCAAGACCAAATTCGCTCTCTCGAACAAAGGATGACCGTCATCCGCGAAGAAACCATCGCCGTCCAAAGAGAAACGCTCGAAGACGGAGACTTGGAAAAGGCCCTCGCGGCCTTCGACCCCATCTGGCAATCTCTTGCCCCACGCGAACAGGCGCGGGTTATCAAAGCCCTTGTTGAACGCGTCGCCTACGATGGTCGTGATGGCAAAGTGACTGTGACGTTCCGCTCCCCCGGCATCAAGGCCGCTTGCCTGGGACAGGCAGCCCTTGGAAAGGAAAACCACATATGAAACCGACCATGCATCATTTTGGAAGCGACGGGAGGTTGGAGGTGAGCTTCACGTTCCAGCCGAGAAACAAACGAGTGAACGTCGACCCACAGTCCAACAGCCGACGTGGATCAACCAGCAAAGGGAACATTCCGCGGGTCGCCAAGCTCCTGGCTTTGGCGATCCGCTTTGAGAAACTGGTCAAGCGGGGCGATATCCAGGACTATGCGGACCTCGCCCGCCTGGGCTATGTGACCCGTGCGCGCATCACCCAGATCATGAACCTGCTCAACCTTGCCCCTGACATCCAGGAGGATATCCTTTTTCTTCCGAACACAACCAAGGGCCGCGATCCGATCCTGGAGAGGGACCTCCGTCCGGTCGCCGCCGTTCCCCACTGGAACCGTCAGCGGAAAATGTGGACACAGATGTGCAAAGACCACCTCGGATAGTCTTTCCATGCATCCCGCCGACGTCCTCACTTTTGAGGAACTTTTCTCCGCCCAACTTCATTCCTATCGGCGACTTTTATTCCTCTCTCGCCCTGTGTACATTTTTCAATTGACCTGACAAATATCAGTGTAATATAATTATTTTTGTAACGTGGCCGTAGTGTGCCTCCACAGACACTGCGGCCGGTGTCGTTCATGAGGCTTATAAGCCATAGGAAGACCGAGGTCATCGAAATGGAACGTAAAGGCAGAGGCCGACGCCCTGTTGAAGAGATAACCGATACGCAGCGTGACACCTTGAAGAAAATCCGCCTTTTCATGAACCGGCGGGGGTTCCCCCCGACCATGAAGGAACTTGCGGACATCCTCGGTATATCGCACGCGAGCGCCCATGGGCAGGTAACCCAGCTTGTGCGAAAGGGATACCTGAAACGCGAGCCGAGGAAAGCCAGGAGCCTCGCCATCGTTCGTGAATCGGAAGACACCCCTCCGATCATGACCGCCGTTCCCATCGTTGGGCGCGTGGCTGCGGGTCAACCGATTCTGGCCGCGGAGAACATAGTCGGCGAGATAATGGTCGAAGGGAGAATTACCCGTTTGGGCAGGTGTTTCGCCCTCGAGGTGACGGGCGACAGCATGGTGGATGTAGGTATCCGGGAGCACGATCTGGTGGTGGTCCGCCAGCAGGCCGTGGCGGAGAGCGGCGACATCGTCGTCGCACTGCTTGAAGACGAAGCCACGGTGAAACGGCTTTTCATCCGTGACGAGAGAATCGAACTAAGACCGGAGAACCCGAAACACCGACCGATCCCGGTGGGTCCCGACGATGGGCTCCGCATCCTCGGCAAGGTCGTCGCCGTCAGGCGGCCCGGATCGAACACTCAAACGCCGGGGACGGCCTGGCTATAGGAACTAAGGAGGAAAGAACGAATGGCGACGTACAATCTCAGGCGTTTTGCCCATGCCGACGGCCTCAAGGCCATCGCGCGTGAGCATCTATTGGCTCTGCTGAACCCTCACAAGCCCTACTTTGACGGCCGAGGATTGACGTTGCCGCCGCTATCCGCTTCCGATGGCATCAACTACGACCAACTCGTCAACGTGCTCATGAACCCGGATATGGACACGCCGAAAGGACTGGTCGACGCCCTCTACTTCGTGCATGAGATGGCCACGCCCGAAGCCATGGACGTCCTCCTCCAGGAGGCGGAGAACAATGGCATCTCCCTCGACGAGAACCCGGACCCCACCGCGGCGGACGTGGCTGTTCAAGTTTATCTGCAGGACAAGGGCCTTCTCGAGCGCAAGCACGCCGAGCAGTACCTTTTGAAGCCCCGGTCCTTCGAGTATTTTCAGACCGATACGCATCCGATCCCCAAGTTCAAACAGCCGACAGCGAAAGCGCTCGTAGCTCTGGAGAAAGACCTCGACGACTGGTTCGAGAAGAAAAAGCGCGGGCGGGGATCGAAAGTTTTCGTTTACCCCAAGAAAGATTCCGTGTGGTTTCTGGTGCGCCACGGTGATCGGTTGCGCCGCGAGGGCAGCCTCGACGGCGGCCAGACATCGAGCGTCTTCTATCGTCCGGAAAAGTATGACGTCCTGGTGTATGAACCTACCATCGGTGAGATTCGGATGCACGCCTGCGGAAAAGGCGAAAAGGACCTCTTCCGCCGGCAGTTCGGCCGCCATGTGTTCAACAAAGAGGATTTCTTTCCTGAGACCGGCAAGTATACGCTCGAGCCGCTTCGAAACGGCGGAGACACATCCATCGTTTGCACCGACGTGGATGGGATGGAATGGGTACGCCTAAAGGAGATTCAGTTCTTCTGGGGCGGCTCCGAAAAGGAGATCGAGATACGCAAGGCCAACGACGTGTTCGTCGCCTACGCCGGACGCGGCCGCGCCATGCCCCATAAGGCTCGGATCATCCGGGCGAGCTTTCAAGTGAAGTTCACGGATTCGAAAACGGCCCGGACCGTGACCATCCGACCCTCGAATATCGCGCAGTATACCAGGGACAGCGATGCCGCCGTGGTCGAGGATTGGCTCACGAAGCGCGGATTCATCCTTGCCGAGCAGGAAGACGATGAAGAATAGACCAACCGGATTCTGGCAGGCCCTCGAGGCCGTCCCCGGTACAGCGGCGGTGGATGCCGAGTGGAAAGACCGGTTCGGAAACGATTATGGGACGGCGAAGGCTTTCATTCGTCCGAATGGCAAGCTGGCATCTTCACATCCCTGCATGGTTCAACGCGGCTGCGGCTGTGAGCACGAAGTGGTCGCGCACGATCAGGAGGATATTGTCGCTGTCTGCAGGTGCGAGCGTGGATGCGAGACCTTTGCCCTACAGCGATCCGACATCGTGGTCTATGAGCTGGATCGTCCGGCCCTCGACACGGCGCTCGCCAAGGTCTTCGGCCTGATCGAAGAAACCGACGCGGGAACCGACCTTCCCGGAACGACGCGCCTCGGCGTTTACTCTCCATACGCCGGATACCGTTTCCCGGTCTACCTGGCGATCCAAATCGAGCCCGATGATTTCAACGAGGCGCTGGATGGTCTCCTGGGGAGGAATGGCACGCCGTTCATTCTCTTGTCTCCCACGCGGGAACTCTGCTCCGCGAAGGCGGAGAAGCGGCTGACCGACAAGCGGTCGGGCTTCGTGCCTTTGTCTGAAAATGTGGGCCTCGGCACCAAACGCAAGTTCCGGCTCGTCCATCCACTGGATGATATTCTTGCCCACTTCCTCAGTTCCAATCTTCCATCGCCGAAGGAAGGAGACTCCATGGTCTTCTTCCCCACACCGCCGGATGCAACATGGAGAGACGTATCGATCCGCTTCAAGGACGGGCATACCGTCTCGGTCAAAGCGAAAACGGCCGGAGGCGTGTTCAATTACACGCAGATGGGCATGGCCAACAAAAAGAACGGCGACCCCACCCTTCAATGGGGGCTGCTCAAAGTATTCGCAGATGAACGTGGAGTGTTGGACTGGACCAGCAATAAGGCAGACCGGAAAAACCAGAAACGCCGCGAGCTCCTCGCCGCCAACCTTCGCGACTTCTTCCGCATCGAAGGTGATCCATTCCGCCTGACGGATGACGGAAAGGGCTGGCAGGCACTCTTCCTCATCTCCCCCGACGAATAACCAATATTCCGGTTCAGCGAAATTTCGCTGGACCTCCGGAAAAAAATTCAAAAAAAGTTTCCCCTCCGTAGCCCAGGCATCCGCCTGAAATCTATGCATTTTCATGTCCTTCACCATTGACGCGCTGGGGCGTCCCGCCCCTCTCATCGAAATTTCGCCAAAGAGGGGTGACGGTCCGGCGAGATCCTCACCCCTGGAAGAAACGCCCGGATGATCCGGGTGAACGCCCCCTGGGAGGTCCATTCGCCGGACCCGCCTCCCAGGGGGCTTTTCGTTGATGCGTCCGAGGGCGCGAAAGGAGGTCCGGTATGACGGATGTTGTGACAATGGCGGCCCTGACTCCTGCCAGGAAACGCCTGGTCGAGCTGATGCAGGAGATTAACTACGGCCGGATTGAGGGACTGCAGGTCCAGGATGGCGAGCCAGTCTTCGATCCCCCGCCCACCGTGCTGCGGCTTTTTTTGTTCGGCAAGGACAACGGGCCGAACGAATCCCGCGGCAACGACGGCTTCGCCCTGAAAAAGAAAGTGGCGGAGCTGTTCGAGGTCTTCGACCGGGAGTGTTCGCTCTCGATCCAGGAACTCATGATCGACAACGGATTGCCCGTCCGCATGACCGTGGCGGACGCGGTGCGGGTCTGATTCAGACCCGGCCATAGAGCACGGTCCATCACCAGACAACAGACTGGCCGCAGAGCGGAGGTCGTTGTGGGTGTCGCCGATACCGGCGTACTCGCAACACCTCCGCTCGCTTTATTTAGAGCGGTCGTCCCGGCATAGGTCGATACCCACACGAGCTCCTCCTCGGCCCCGAGGAGGCTCAAATGGGTTTCGACAAACACTACGAAGGAATCGACAAGTATGCCGTTCGGATCATCAAGTATAAGGCGAGACAACTGGTCGGCCGGGTGGGTTTCACCGAGTCCGACCGCGAGGACCTGGAGCAGGAAATGCTGCTGGACCTGCTCCAACGCCTGCCCAAGTACAACTCCGACCGCGCCCAGCGCAACACCTTCATCGCCCGCGTGGTGGATCACAAGATCGCCACCATCATCGAGGCGCGGAAGGCCGGCCTGCGGGATTACCGGCTCTGCCGTTGTTCCCTGAACGATCAATTCGAGTCCGGCGAGTACGAAGACACCTTCTGTATCGAGCGCATGGAGACCATCGACCAGGAAGACTACCTGCGTCGCACGGGCAGGATTTCACGATCCCCATCCGAGCTTCGCGATCTCTCCATCGATGTCCGCCAGGCAATCGAGAAGCTGCCGCCGGAGCTGCGTGAACTGTGCCGGCGTCTCGACACCGACACGGTAACGGAGATCTCCCGCGATACCGGAATACCCCGCGGGACGATCTACGAATCCATCAAAAAGCTGCGCGCGATCTTCGAGGACGCCGGACTGAGGGATTACCTCTAAGTGTCTTCGAACGACGATTATGATGGGGTGCGACAGAATTGGTACTCACTCCTTTTCTGTCCACCCCTTTAGCTGTCCCCCTGCAGATTTTACGGACCCAACTATGAGTTCTCTTAACTCAAACAGGAATTTGTTTGAATCAGGACTAGGCATCTCACTGGGGATAGGAGCCGCCTCCTCATAGATCGTTGCGACTTCCCTTGCTCTGATTCGTGTCGACCCTATTCCTCGGTGTTCATACGCCGACACCCATTCACGCAAGCGTTCCTCTAATACCCTGCGCCTTGATAAATCGTGGAGTCTTGTAAAAACTTCCTTTTTGACCGCATCAACGGCGTCAATTCGATCCTGGCTATCATCCGGAGGTGCTGAGGGAAACCAACCAAGTGGAGTCGAAAGGAACTGACTTACATGAATCTGCAATAGCCTAATCAAGTCAGCAACCGGCCGTAGCGTGTCGTATTCGTCGACTTTAAAAATACCCAATCGCCGGGAAAGCGCTTTTACCCTTGTCCAGTGTTCCGGTCTCGCCCCCGATACCGAACCCATTCCAAGGATACCTCTCCATCTATCATGGAACTCTTGAGCCGCTTTTTGAATAGCAAGTACGAGGTTCGCCACATCATATACAGGTTTGTATTCTACAGGCCCTGCAGGAATAATTGATGACTCTATTGCCTCCAAGAAGCGGTGCATTTCAGATAGTGTAAACTTTGCGGATTTAGGTAGCCTTTTCTGGATGTTGGCCAGGAAAAAAAGGCGCTCTGGGATGAGGTTTCGAAGCGCCGCTTCAGCCTCCCGTCCATAGCCTTTGCCAATTGCGTGGACGGCGTTATCAAACGAGCCGATTACATGATCCTTTTTGGCAACATTCCCCTGGAGGTTATCTCCTTTGACCTCATCAAAATGGGTGAATGCCAAGAGCAATTTGGATTCATGCCCGCTAATAACCAAGGACTGAAGCACCGCACACGGTCCGGCCTGTATGGGTTGAGCAGCATTATCAACCAAAACAATCGCATCAGCCATACGGAATTTGCTGGTGATTGATGTGGAAAGGCTGGAAGTGCTATCGGCAGTATGCCCTATCCCCTGGCCATCCATGATGACCATTTTCGGTAAGGCATTATTGTGCCACTCAGGCCTGAAAGGACCTGCTACTCGGATACCTTCAACCAGTGGCGTCAAAAGCCGTCCGAAATTCGGTGCATAATTGCTTGAGAATCTGTTCACCACTCGGATAAATGCGGATCGGTCAGAGTCCCGGTGTGTCCATTTTATTGGCCATCCATCCTTACCACGGGTAATTTCACCATCCGACAGAAAACCAAAGCGACTCTCAACATCATCGAGAATGGCGTCCACAAGCTGATGGAACTCATCCATGTTTGCCAGTTGGTCTTCAACCAACTCCTGAAGGACATCGCGGTCCTCTTTCGATGCTTCCCCAACCTTAATCCCCAGCTCGTCAGCCATTTTATCCATAACCGATTTGGCCTTCTCCTCGAGCTGATCAATTGAGACAAAATACATTCTGAGAGCATTCAAGAGCTCTTCGCGTTCGGTTTCATTAAGTTCTTGATGTTCTGGGGAATCAGACGGTGAGTTTTCATCAAAATCTTCATCCTCGATTTCATCATTTACAGACTTTTCAAGAAGGGCGGGGTTGCCCAAAATGTAGCTCAGCCGAAATTTCTGTTCGCTATGTTCGAGGAATCGTCGAATTACGTCACGTTCAGGCCCGCCCTCCAGTTTGGTGACAACTGCGGCAAGAACGCATTCGGAAATGTATTGCCGGACGCGGTCCCTTGGGATGAAGGTGACTGCGGCCCGCAGTGGACCTTCAGCCACAACGATCTCAATGTCACATATGGTTGTTTTGGCTGCAGAAATAGATGGAAAACGTTCACGTTCTGGATCGGTGCCCAAAAGTTGTCTTACGATGGTTGTCTTACCCGCACCGGTGGTACCTACGAAAAGAATACGGGCATAACCATCTGAGGGGTCGTTCCCACCAGGCAGTGGAATAACCTCCTCACGGATGCTCCACGGGTCAAATGCAGCCGGAAGCATAGGATCATAAAACGCAGCTACGATTTTCTCATCGTAGCTCTTAGATGCAGCTTGGCGACTTGACAGGTTCCACAAGACAGGGTCGGAGAGAATTTGGTTAAGTTGATCGACGAGTATTTGCGCCTGTTCCTTTTCAGGGGTGCCTAATCCACGCCTAACTCGCAGTTTCTGTTTGCCATCTGGTCCCAGGCAGACTGGATGACGAAAGATAACGCACCAGCTATGCCTTCCCTTACTTAAAGTAGCCTTCGCCTTACTGTCACTCATCGCGTACACCTCCTATTTGTTGTTACAAGTTGTTCCATTTTTCAAAAATACACCGCAACCATGCTCATGTCAATCAAAAAATGGAACAACTTGTAACAACGCCATATTAATCTGCTTTATCAATATTTACTGTCTGTTAGCAGAACTATTGATGAGGTGGATTTCGACCGTCCGACGGTCCGGGTCCGCCTCCGGTAGGTAATGAGCGGGTCGGATGCACGGAAGGCGTCCGAGAGATCGCCGAAAGCATCCGGCCCGGGCGCGCCCTCCAACAGACCTTACTGAACGGAATGGAGGCATCAAACATGAACCGAGAACTTTACCGATACAACTTCGACTCCAAGGTCCCGATCCGGGACGTCGAGGAGTCCCTGCTTCTGGCGGTGCTCGCCGCCGAGAGCCTTCACGGCCGGTCGCTGGTTCGGCTGGACGCATCCTTCTGCCTGGATTCGCACAAGCGCTCCTGCGTCGTGGATGCGGCGACCGAGGTCGGCCGCGCCATCGCCCGCATCTTCACCGGCTTCCTCACCCGAGAGTTCGGCGAAGAAGCCTTCAAAGTCGAACGCGTGGGTGACCGCCCCGTGGTCGGCCCCGAGCTCAAAGCCACGGGGGCCGCCTGATGGAAGCGAAAACGACCACCACCTATTCGATGTGGAGCCTGTTCCGCAACTGCCGCAAAGCCTGCGAGTGGCGCTACATACAGGAACTGGTTCCCTTGGAACGGGACCACAACCTGGCCTTCGGCACGGTGATCCACAAGTGCCTGGAGATCTGGCACGGCGGCAGGGACCTGGGGCTCGTCCTCGATTTCATCGACCGGACCTACGCCAACCGCGCACAAGAGGAAGACCAGAAGCGGGACTGGCATCTGGCTTCGGCGATGATGAAGGGCTACGCGGCCTCCTATGCGAGCGAGGAGTTCGATGTCGTTGCCCTCGAAAAGACCTTCGAGGGGAGCATCGTCAACCCTGCCACCGGCGCTTCATCCAGAAGCTTCGTGCTGGCCGGAAAGGTGGACGGCGTAGTCCGGATCGGCGACGAGCATTTCCTCCTCGAACACAAGACCGCCTCGCAGGTGGATGCGGACTACCTGGAGCGGCTCTGGACCGACTTCCAGATCGTTCTGTACTCCCGCTACGTGGAACAGACACTCGGCATCCGCATAGCGGGCGTTCTCTACAACATCCTGGTGAAGGCCCGTCTGCAACAGGGGTAAGCGTCCGGTAAACCCCATCTTCACAGCCTGGAAAAATCCTGGCATGATAGGCCCCAGAATGGAGGACAAATCATGTCAGGTGATGCGGTTCGAATTATTGGAATAAAAAATGGCAGATCAA
>JAVEYW010000033.1 GCA_034003325.1 Desulfobacterales bacterium | reverse complement strand
TTCTCCTTTCCTCCGATAATTGTGAATTGCCTGTCGGCAATCTCAATATCAGAGATGTGCTTAAGGGGGGTCAATTTTGGGTTATCGTTTGTGCCCAAAAGGGGTCAATTTTAGATTAGCGAAACTATGAAGTATTGGCGCCCGGAAGTGAACCGCTTTCTCCCATTCAGCTGCCTCAAAAATGGAATCATGAAGCTGATGTCGTAATCGTGGGTGCTGGTGGGGCTGGCCTTGCCGCTGCCGTATCTGCAATCGAAAACAGTGCCAAAGTCCTTGTCCTTGAGAAGAATCCTTTTTGTGGTGGGAACACTTCTTTGGCAATGGTTGTTGAGGGACTTTGCGGTAGCAGAATCCAAAATAAATTGGGTATACAATCGCCGCCCTTATCTGAGCGAGTCAACCGCGATTTAACCATTCCCAATGCCACTTCGGGCCGCAACCCAACACTTGTGCGTCAAATTCTCGAATTTCAGGCAGACACTCTAAATTGGCTCGAGGATCTTGGTGTTGTCTATGAGATTAAGCCAGCGGCTGGAGCCCCAGCCCCTGGGATAGTGCATTGTCCGATAGACCCAGAACACCCACAGCAGGGATGGTATTCTTGGTTCCCGCACAATGCTAGAGGATTTACCGAAGCATTGGAAAAACAGGCACGCAACTTGGGGGCTAAAATCCTTTTGGAACATCCGGTTATATCTTTAGTGGTGCATAAGGAAAAGGTTGTTGGTGTTGCAGCTCAGCTTCCGAATGGTAAGCGGGTAATTATCAAAGGAAAGTCAATTATTCTTACATCGGGTGGATTCGGTGCCAATAAGGACATGTTGAAGAAATATGGCAATCCGCGGAAAGTTGAAGGGGCGCGCTACTGGGGTATGCCGGGGTCTCAAGGAGATGGTATCCGGATGGCCCAGGCGCTCGGAGCGGAAACGAACGGAATGGAAGAGATTGAGATTTGGGACGGGGGTGCCCTCTCTGAACATGGTGCCACCACGGTTTACAGCACACCCAACCAACTTGTGCGACAAAAATCTCTAACCGTAAACAAAGAAGGGAAAAGGTTTTTCTGCGAAAGCCTTTACGGTGGATATTATTACAGCTATCAGGCGGCACAGACTTTATCTCAAAAAGACCAGACCTCTTTTACCCTTTTTGATGCGGATATTATTCGAAAGGAAGATATAATTAAGAAATTTGATCCGATGTTCTGCGAATACCCTTGCCCCTGGTTTGAAGATCAATTTCAAAAATATCTTAAAGAGGGAACCATCATGAAGGCCGGTTCCATTCAAGAACTTGCCAAGAAAATGGCGGTTGGTGCCGCCGTCTTGGTCGAGACTGTGGCTCGATATAACCAGCTGTGCGACAAGGGGGTTGATGAAGATTTTTTTAAAGAACCCAAGTATATGCAACCGATTAGAAAGGCGCCTTTCTATGCAGTTTCTCAGAAAGGGGGGGCCTGTTTCAATACCTGGGGAGGATTAATTGTCGATGAGCGTTTTAGGGTTCTTAACAAAAACCGTAATCCTATCCCAGGGCTTTATGTCGCAGGAGAAAATGCGGCTGGAGGCGCCAGTCTTGCCTATGTGCTGCCGGGGGGAAGACTTGCCGGAAAGTTTGCGGCCGATGAGGCCTTGAAAAAGGAAGCATAAAACGGTGCTCCTGTTTCATTAAAAGATTGCGTCTGGAAAAGGAGAATAATGTGAATTCTATTTGTTATCATTTTAAGACGATTTTGACTTTCATGATCGTGGTGTCGATATCTCTATATGGATTTACAGCCTTCAGCAATGAGCCGGATAGCAGGCACCCAATGTTAGTGAAAAACGCTTGTGAGGATTGCCACCTCGAAAATAGTGAAGTGGTGATACCCACTACCGATAAATGTCTCAGTTGCCATGGTAGCTATTTAGAGATCGCAAAAAAGACCGAGAAAATGGAAGATATTAAAAGGGGTATATCAAATCCACATAAATCACACATTGGTGAAGTCCGGTGCACCTTGTGCCACAAAATCCATTCTTCTTCAGTATTATACTGCAACACTTGCCATTCACCGCACTTTAGTTTTCAAGTGCCATAACTACAAAATTTTACAGGGAAACAATATGTTTGGTTAAACTAACCGTGAAAGGAGAGCATGATGTTTAATGTTAAGGATTTAGAGTTACATATCCCTCAAGATGTAGATTTTAATTGGGGAGAGACACATTATTTTGGTTGGTATCTTCCGGAGGAGCGGATCTTTGCTAATATCTACCAGGTCGCAAGGCCGGGGGTGGGCGCGCAAGTATCTGATATCGTTGTCTACGGATTTCTTACAGAGAAACGTTGGGGAGCAATTCACTATGACGTGTCAGAGCATTTGCCTTTGGTGGAAAGCTACCTCGATTACAAGCTTCCGAATGGCATGGCCGTTAAGTGTGTGAAGCCACCGCGTGACTATCGGATCGACTATACGGGGCGTAATGGTACTGAATTTCATTTGGATTATCATGGGCTTATGGATCCATTTGACATTCATGATGCGGACGTGAACGTGCGTGCGCAAGCTACGAAGGAAAAGCAGGAAGAACATTCAGGTTTTGGTGCAGGCTATCGCGGCCATTACGATATGACATGCGAAGTCAAAGGTGAGGTGGTGCTCGGTGGGCGACGATTTCAAGTCGACTGCGTCGATACGATAGATCATAGCTGGGGGCCGCGCCAGGAACATGACATGAGAGCACTGTGCTGGGTGCATGCTCACTTTGGGAAAGATCTGACAGCACATATGATTTTACATCGTGACCCCTTTGGGCCTCCGGAACAAGAATACTCGCTTGCCCACGGTTATGTGTTGCGCAATGGGGTGGTGCACCCGATCGTTTCCGCGGACGTCCGGGCTGCACGCATGAATGGATTGCAGGCAGTGTCTATGGATGCGCATATCACAGACACGAGTGGTCAAACACTCGACATACAGGGTTCTGCTGTTTCGGGAGGAGACTGGACATGCTATCTGCAGCTTATCATTTTTAATACCTTACATCGCTGGGTCAATAACCATGGCCAGGTGGGCTGGGGTGTTTCACAGGATTCATGGGGGACTGACGCAGTCTGTGAGCGCAACTTAAAGGCTTATTTTGACGGCAAGTTGACTGGTATACTTTAACAAGGCATATCGCCCTGACTGACAGATTTATCGGCAATCAATCTGTCAGTCAGGGAACATGCATGGGTGGGGAAAGTTAGAACGCGATGCATGGTGTAAAAAAAAATCCACGAGGCATAAATTGGTGCCTTGTTCTTTGAGGATTTACTGAAAGCGATACTTTTTTCCGAAATGCGCTTTTCCGATTATATCTTTCCCGGAATAACTTTATCTACAACCTATCTCAAAATTAATGAATCAGGATGACGATAAATCCAAACTGTAACATATCGAGGTGGGGTTTATCTCACTAAACGGCTTTCAATGATGGTTTATCTTTCTTCACTTTGTTGGGTATACACTTTGTGGGTCAATGGCAGAGAAAGACCAAGAGCTTCTGTGACTACCTTGATCTCGGCGATCTTGGCACGCTGCTTTGTAAGACTCAAAAATAGAAAGATAGGGAAAACATATGCAAACTATCGATAAAAACCGTCCATCGCCGCAGTGGATTGAATCCATACGTCGGCGTTATGTTGTCGAACGCGAAATCGACTATATTTTGACGCGTAAGATGAAGCGCCGAGATGGGCCGGAATTTTCACCATTGTCTTTGGAAATGTTGGTAAAGAGCGTCGCGTCGCTGATTCGCTCTGAGTTACATGAGCCATTTGAAATTTCCGACGCAAAGTGGATGGCTGGTGGCGGTGCTTCGAAGATGCAAATGGCATTCACACTCACATGGAACCGCCCTGGTATCGGTCGCGAGAGCACCCCAATGGTATTGCGTATACAGCCATCGGAGTCCATCGTTGAGACGAGCCGCCTTCGCGAATTCCAGTTGCTCAGGGCTTTTAACGGGGTGGTACCTGTGCCGCCGACGTTCTGGTGTGACGAAGAAGCCAAATTTCTGCCATATCCCGGTTTTATTTATGGTTTCGTCGATGGCGTAACTAAACCTACAGCCGGTGTCAGCGGTCTAAGTGGCTTTGGAACGCAACTTTCACCAGAATTGCGCGCAAAGCTTGCCCCGCAATTCGTAAGGCATCTCGCTAAAATACATACATATGATTTTCGAAAGGCCGATTTGAGTGCATTCGATGTGCCAAGGATTAACAGCACACAATGCGCCGAGTGGTGTGTAAACTGGTGGCAGCGCGTCTGGGAGGAAGACAGCGATGAAGAAATACCGTTGATGACTTTCTGCGCTTGCTGGTTGCGAAATAACTTGCCGGTTCTCGATTTTCCTTCTGTAGTTCACGCCGATTTTCGCACAGGTAATTATCTGTACACGGAGCCTGATTCTCGCATAACGGCCTGGCTGGACTGGGAGCTGGGGCGTATTGGCGACAGGCATCTAGACATTGCCTGGACGACCAGTCGCGGGTTTGGGACGCTGGCGGAAGACCGAAAGACGTTCCTAGTCAGCAGCCTTCTTCCTGAGGCGGAGTTTATAGATGCCTACGAACAGGCATCCGGACTACGCGTCAACCCCAAGACCGTGCATTGGTACAAAATTTTCAATGATTATATGATGGCCACGCTCTTGTTCAGCACAGGATATCGCATCGTGCGTTGTGGGAAGAGCCATCAGGACGCATATGTTCTTTGGCTGATGGGTGTCGGGCCTATGCTTTTAGAAGAAATGCGTATGCTTCTTGAAGTGGCTCCGTGAATTAAGCCTGTGTTTCGAAATAGAGGTTTAAGATACATAGCATGCAATAGAAAAAAAAGTTAAATTACCTCCGGCAAGGTCCGAGGCATTAAAATGTGAATTGATCAAAGCGGTTGGAACATTGACCACCTCAAAGGTGGCGGTTTCTTAAAAAGATAGTTGTTCCTCCATTCGTTTATCATCCTGCTCTTGCGACTTGATTGATGTACTGACGAATTGTATTTTTGTCTCGACCAACAGTGGAAACATGATAACCTCCGGCCCAGAGGTCAGTAAAATTTCTCTTTTGCCCAAGGTAATTGCGTGCGACATAAATCGCACTTTTTCCATTTATAAAATCGATAACCCGAGAAATCAAGATTTTGGGTGGTGTTGAAATGAGCAGCATATGCATGTGGTCCATCATCAATTGCCCCTCTACGACTCAGCCTTCTCCTTTTCGCGCCAATTCCTTGAACACCTGCCTAAGGTACTTACGAAGTTGGCCTTATAAAGTCTTTCTTCGATATTTGGTAATCGAAAACACATGGTATTGGCATTCCTACCGGCTGCGGTTTAAGCTTAAATCGTTATTCATTGAAAGGGGGGAAGAAAAATTATGCTAAAGTGACTTTTACTTAAAAGAAAAAGTAGTTGTAAGAGTAACGTGAAAAACATTTGTAATTCTTATTCAAGGCTTCATTATTGGTAACAAACAAAACAAAGTGAGGAAATCCAAAATGAAAGAAAAAATGAGAAAAAATTATTGTAGAAGAGGAGTAAGAAGGCAAATTTTTTTAGGGTCTCTGGCACTACTTTTGTTACTGGTCTTTTGGGGTGGTAGTGCGGCTGCATTCAGCATCCCAACTGGAAATAATAATTTGCAGATCCGCTGGGACAACACAATAAGGTACACTCTGCAGCAGCGGCTACACGGGGCGGAAGGCAAGCTCATAGGCGATATCAATTCCGACGATGGGGATCGAAATTTTGATGTGGGAATCGTGCAAAATAGAGCGGATCTTCTTTCTGAAATAGATCTAATATACAAAGGGTTATATGGATTCAGGGTTAGTGGGGCACTCTGGTATGATGCAAGATACGACAGTAGTTTTGACAATGATTCCGTTGCCACCTCGAACCATCTTGAAAATGGGCAGCAAGCGATTGGACTTAGCAATTGGGCTGAACGTTACTTTAGGGGGCCAGATGGAGAGATTCTCGATGCCTTTGCTTTTGGAAGGGTGAAGATCGGCGAGGCGCCGGTTTATCTGAAGGCCGGGCGGCATACGGTGTACTGGGGAGAAGCCTTGCTGAGCCCGTTTAATGGTCTTAACTTCGGTCAGGCGCCGCTTGATCTTGGAAAGGGAACGGCTACTCCGGGAGTGGAGGTCAAGGAAATTTTTAGACCTATGAATCAAGTTAGTGCCGTGGCACAGATAAGTAATTCTGTAACTTTAGCAGCCCAGTATTTTTTGCAATGGGAGCAAAACTTGGCGCCAGAGGCGGGGACCTATTTTGCATCTTCCGATCTGAACCTGAAAGATTCTGAGATACTTCTTTTTGCTCCTGGTGGCCCCTGGTTGACGCATGGTGAAGATATCGAGCCCGAGGAGTACCGGGAGTTTGGCGTTTCCGCTCGATGGTCACCGGAGTCCTTGCACGGGGGAACTGTAGGCTTTTATTTCAGAAACACCTCCGATCACTTGCCGCAGGCGATTTTGAATCTTGCCGACGGCACCTATCATTTCGCGTACGGGGGAGATATTCAGATATACGGGTTGAGCTACGCCAACACGCTGTTTGGCGGCAGCCTGGGCTCCGAGGTTTCCATACGCAGGAATATGTCGCTCAGAAGCAATCCCGCGATGATTTTCGATTCCACCTTGCTGCCGGATGATGGAGAGCTTCTGGGCGCAAGGGGCGATACCTTTCACGCCACGGTGAACTTTATCGGCCTGCTGAAGCGGACCCCGATGTGGGATTCTGGCAGCTACACCATTGAGGCCAACTTCAGTTCCTGGATGGATGTATCGGAGAATGACCATATGTTCAAAGGCTCCAGCGGTTATAATGCCTTTGATTCGGTCACACGGGATGCCTGTACGCTCAACGTGAACTTTGGCCCGCAATGGTTGCAAATTCTTCCCGGCGTGGATCTGACCATGCCGTTGAGCGTCGGTTACGGGCTGTGGGGTGTTGCAGCCACCGTCAATGACGGCGCCAAAGGGGAAGGAAGTTGGGGAATAGGGTTAAATTTTGATATTTTTACCAAATACAAAGTTAACCTTAACTATGTAGATTATTTTGGAGATATCGAAGTTGATCCGGCAACTGGGAACGTGAATAACAGAGCCGGAAATGGTGCGGGAACCGCGGGACTTCGGGACCGTGACTTCATTTCACTCACCCTTAAAACTTCATTCTAATCTGGCATTGCTGGACGGTTTAACACGGTAGTTAATTAAAATTGCTTTTTAGATTTGAATTACGATCTTTTAGGAAAATACACGAGTTCTTCTAATTGGAATCGATGCAAGCGTCTAAACCAAACAAAAACAAAGGAGAATCAACGATGATTAGAAAGATCATAGCGATAATCACCTTGGTGGTTGGGTTTTCTACTTACGCCTCAGCCACACTCACACCTGAAGAACTGAGTTTGCTGGGAGGAGACAAGTTGACAGCGATAGGCGCTGAAAAAGCAGGTAATGCAGATGGAACTATACCACCTTATACCGGAGGATTAACTGACAAGATGGGCTACAGTATAGACGATCTTAGAACTAAAATGCTAATAGATCCGTTTGCAGACGATAAAATTTTGTATTCAATAGACTCTAAAAACATGGATCAGTATTCAGAGAAGCTTTGCCCGTCACTAAAGATGCTTATGACTAAGTATCCGGAATTTAGGGTTGATGTTTATCCAACACGCCGTTCGGTTGCAATTCCCGATTATATTGCCGAGGGCACCAAAAAATCGGCGTTAACAGCAACGCTTGAAAATGATGATAAAAAGCTTACTGGTAGCTTCTGTGGTTTCCCATTTCCCATCCCCAAAACAGGTGTTGAGGCTTTGTGGAACCATATATTGCGCTGGTGTGCACCAGGCGAAGAGTTGATGGAATATACGGGTTGGGTTATAACCTCTAGCGGTCGTAAAATAATGACTTCCAGAGCAAAAAACTATTGTGAATATCCTTACTGGAATCCTTCCGCAAGTGACTTTAAGAAAAAATACCACTGGATGGATCATGACATTGTATTCGCACCAGCAAATCGAGCTGGTGAAGGACTTATGTGGTTTTTAGGTACTGACAAAACTAACGGAGATCCCGCTTGGCAATATCTTCCAGGTCAGCGAAGAGTTAAGATGGCTCCAGAAATTTCGTACGATGGCCCAAATACGACTGTAGCCGGTGCTGCAACCTATGACGACACCTTTCTTTTTACGGGCAGTCCAGACCGATATGACTGGAAAATTTTAGGTAAGAAAGAGATGATTGTCCCCTATAACTCGTATAATGCAGCAATTCACCCCACGCTTGAGTCCGTGGATCAATACATCGGTCCCCGCTTTGTTAATCCTGATTGTAACCGTTTTGAAGTACACCGCGTATGGGTGATAGAGGGCGCGTTAAAGCCGGGAAAACGACATATATACGGCAGGCGGACACTTTATTTAGATGAAGACAGTTGGACAGCACTTATGACTGATGAGTATGACCAAAGAGATGAACTATATCGGGCAGTATTTTCTGCCTTTACGTTTAACTATGTTACACAAGCTCCTTATTCCACAACTTTTTATGGCTATGACTTCGTTAGCGGGGTTTACTGGTGGAATGTGTTCCTGATCGGCCCAAATCTTTACCCGCTAATTCGCCCTGATTCCGACTGGAATCCTCAAACGCTTGCTGGAACTGGAATTCGATAGGGTTTTGGAATTGAGCAACAAATAACAATTATCCGTTTTTTAAAAAAGGAATATAAAATGCAAATACGCCCTGCAATCCAGCTGCAAGGTATCATGAAGACGATGAAAGATAATGTTCTTCCCGCCATTGATCCAAACAACAAGGTGGCGATTGAGCAAACCAACCTTATACTTGGAACGCTGAGCCTCATGTTACAGAGAATTGATCTTGAGTATCGCTATGATTGTGACGAGCTTCAACGTCTTCTCGGGTTTTCTAATGTTTTGATACAGCAAACTAAAGGTGGACTTGAGTCAAGGTCAGCAATAGCAGAACTCGAGATAGTTACAGCGCAATGCGAAGATGTGCTTGATCGAGCACGAGTGGAACCAAAAGAGTTGTTAAAGGCTGTTCGGTCCTTGCGAGCAAAAGTTAGTGAGGTCATTATGGCCATCTTTTTAGATGGCGAGGCAGAAAGCAAGAAGGCCATACGCGAAGGAGTTCTTGCACACGCAAAAGAGCAATTGCTGCGTGAGCGCTCTTGGTTTATCCAGCAAGGGTGGGAGCCAGATTCTGAGAAAGTACCCGCGATAGAGAGTCTTTTGAAAAAATTGCATTAACCTAGCAATTAATTACACAATATAAAATACAGAAATTTTTATAAAGACACCTGTGGATAGATCCTTTAGCAGAAGAAATGCTTTTCTATGCTTGTGTATCAAATTACCAGTTAAAAACTTAACATGTAAAAGTAAACTCAAATTATACAAGCTGTGAACGATCTATTCAATAGAAGAGATTGATACGGCCATTCAGGAGCAGCAAAAGGAATTTGTGACAAACCAATCCACATGAAAGAAAACGGCAGGATGAAGTATTAGAAAGGAGACGCCGGCAGTTACGGCGCTTTTAAAGGGATTCTTGTATCCATGTTGGTAGTGGAGCTGGGCGTAGGTAACGCGCGGGTGTTTAACTTTTTTCTTAAAAATGAACAGGGTGTGCAAGAGATACAACGGGAGAAAAAAATGATCTTTCGACATATCACAAGCGTGCTGGCCGTGGCCGTCTGCATGGCATCGGCGGTTCCCTGTTCGGGAGCCGACGCAACCGCCCCAACGGGCGCAGTACATGCCATGAGTTCACCGGCCCCGGAGAAGGCCGGTTCCGCGCAGGCCGCTTTAAACGAATTTCAAGACCCCTTGAAGACGCCGGCCAGAATGAGTACCCTTGCGCCGACGACGCATTTAAACGCGGTCGCCTTTGCCGGCAAACGGGTGGTCAGCGCCGGGGTGCGCGGGATTATCGTCTATTCGGATGATATGGGAAAAACCTGGACGCAGGCGAAAGTGCCGGTCAGCGTGGATT
>JAVEYW010000032.1 GCA_034003325.1 Desulfobacterales bacterium | reverse complement strand
GTGGCGGGCTACAGCGCGCGGTTCGTGGACGTATCGACCTACGGGCAGAACACGATCATCGCGCGAACCGACCAGAAATTCGGCGCGGCGCAATTTGATGATCTGGATGTTGAACTGGCGGAGAAATAAAACTGAAAAAGGGAGAGCGCCGATAACGCGCTTTCCGATGCCGTGATGCTTTCTTCCGGCGACCAGCCGGGGGAAAGCCTATGGCGGCCAAACCAAACGGGGGTATTGACATATGGAGTTTCCGAAATCACCAATTTCCATGCTAAATGAACCGGGCACGAACAAGCCTTGCAAAACCTGCCGCTGGTCAACCAGCGATGTAACCAATCCGATTCAGGGAAGGTGCACCGTCAACAGAGCAGCTTCCGGAGCGGTCTGGGTGCGGCTGATTCCCAATATCAATGAAACGACATGCGCCAAATATGAAAAAGGAACGCTGAGTTTTAGAGATAATATCTAATTCAAACCGGCTTCCGAATGATAAGCGAGATAAAAAAGACGCTTTTTAAGCGTCTTTTTTATTGGAAGCAGAGAACAATCATCTCTATTTACCTATTGATTCCCTTTTTGGTTTAGTAAACGGGGGAACAACATGCCAACATGTTTTTGATAGGTTCGGTAACGGCTTCCATACCGGGCCACCAGATCTTTTTCTTCCAGGATCGTACCGATTACGATCCAGATAGTCCACAGAAGGTTCATTAATAGCCGGTCTGCTGTAATAGACGGGCTTGACCAGATAAAAAGCAAGCAGGACAGATAAAGCGGATGCCGAACGAACCGGTACGCGCCCTTGGTTATAAACGGGGGGCTTTTGAACGGTATTTTGGCCAAATGGTGTTTTAATGCGGTGATGCCCAAAGGATCAAGGTTGCTCAGAGAGAGCAAGCCCCAGCCGCCTACGACGATTGCCGGAAAAAGCAGCAGAACGACCAAGATTTTTGAATAGTCCTTAATGTCGAAGTGAACAAGGAATGATTTTTGCCAGAATATCATGATGACAAACAGCGTGAGCCCGGAAAAAATGGAATAAAATGCTCCCTTCCCAGCGTCACCCAGAAAAGTCGGCTTGAGGCGTTTTCTGATCATCAGACTGTGTTGAACAAAAAAAAGCAAGCTTAGGATCGCATCGAAGCAGAGCGATAAAACCGGTGTGAAATGGAGATTGATCCGGCCCGGAAGGCCTAGAAAAAGAAACAGCCCGAAAGCTGGAATCGCTAATCCGCCGGTGACTGCGGAAAGAAAGATAAGGCAGCAGGCCACGGCACGAGATGGGGGGGCCATATGGTCAGAAGATGTGTCTGCAAGCATTCGTATCACGGCTACACGCTCAGTTATGCGAATAATCTGCTCATGGCGGTATAATGAAAAGATGGGGTTCGCACGGATGCTAGTACCCCAGGTTCTCACCGATCAGCTTGACATGAATTCGATTTTTGATCATGTGGCCTTCAATGACGCTCCACATATTGCAGATTCGCTGAGGAGATTTACAGTCGCTGCACAATCCCGTTTGCACGCAGGGATTGTGCAGACCGTACCGTATGTTGTTGACCGGCGCGGCATAGTGTTTGACCCTGGCGATGGCGGATTTCAGATCCGGGGTGACCTTGTTCATCCCTACCATCAAAATCACCTTTTTAGGACCGAAGGCCATGGCCGCCACGCGGTTTCCCATGCCGTCAAGGTTGACCAACTGCCCATCTAAGGTAATGGCATTTGAGCCGGCGATCATAAGATCGGCGGTCAAGCCCCGTCGTCGGAGCTCGAGCCCCTCTTCCGGTGTCAACTCGGGCAGGTAGGGATCGAGGATCGTGACGCCGGGCAATTTGGCCGCAGCGTCCCAGATACCGGAGGCGACCGTACTCATGGATCCGCCGCGATAAACGGTTGCCCCCGGTGGAATCATGCCGATGACTTCCGCTTTCGCCTGAGTCGCGGTGGTGGCGAAGCTGCCTTCCATGTGGCGTTTCTCTAAATTTTTGATAATCGATGCGGCGATCTTTTCATTCCAAATGGTTTGGTTCTGGTCCATTTTTTTCCCGCCTTTCTATTCAATGCAAAGGGTGTTGGGTGCGTGAAAGCATTTCCCGGCCCATATCAAAAGCGGTGAGGTTTACCGCCACTTTTTCCGAAGACATTTTTTCACGAAGCACCGCCTCGAACTGGTCTTTTTGCAGGGGCAGGGCGCCGGTGGCAGAAAGTGCGCCCACGGCCATGATGTTGCCGAAAATCGGATTGCCGAGCGCTATCGCCGCTTGAGTCGTATCGATAAACCAGACGCTTTCGGAAAGCTCGCAAAGCCAGGCGCGAATCTCTTCTTCAGTCGGATACGATTGCTCGCCGCAGATAACACCGATGGATTGAATGGGCCGGGTGTTGGCGATGACTTTCACACCGGGATTTCCATAGTCTTTGAGCACGCGAATCGCCTCGGTTGGTTCCAGCGCGACCACCATGTGCGCCCTGCCTTTTGGAATCTGAGGCGAGTAGCACGATCGGGCGGACACTCTTAAATGGCTCATGACCGAGCCACCGCGCTGGGAAGCACCAAAGGTTTCCCCGATGGTTACGGTAAATCCCAATCGGGTCAGCATGTCCGCTATGATTCTGGAGGCCAGCACATTTCCCTGGCCGCCGACACCGGTAATGATGAGGTTATAGGGGTCCGCGACGAGCGGAATGCCGTTTTCCATCTATTCCACCTCCTTAACTTCAATGGCACCGGAGGGGCAAATGGAAGCGCAAACGCCGCAACCGGCACAGAGGACCTCGTCAATCTCACTGCTTTTCAGTTCGCTGTTCCAGGTGAGTCCGGGACATTTGAAGACCCGCGTGCACAGCCGGTTGCATCCACAGGCATCCCCTATGCATTTGGTATTATCGACATGCATATGAAAGCGCTTCTTGTTCTTTTTTTGAGGACTTAACGCGCAGGGTTGGCGCAGAATCAGAACATTCACGCCGTCTTTTTCTTCCAGCAGGGCCAACAGGGTTTTTTGCGTGTTCGGCAAATCGAAGGGATCGCAGATGCTCACTTTGGCGCCGATGGCTTTACAGATATCCGGAATGCTCAGGGCCAGCGCGTTTCCTCCCATCGCATCCGTCGGCAGCCCCGGATGGGGTTGAAACCCCGTCATGGCGGTGCCGCTGTTATCGAGAACAACTAAAATAAGGTTGGAACGGTTATGCACCGCGTTGACCAAGGCCGGTATGGCGGCGTGAAAAAAGGTGGAGTCCCCGCATACGGCCAGTACAGGTTGGTTAAATCCAAAGGCGGCCAATTTTCCGAAACCGCTGGCGATACCCGCGCCGGAGCCCATGGCATGAACGGTTTTAAGCGTTTTAAACCCGGTGGCCCCGGCGGCCAGCGTGTAACAGCCGATATCGCCGCAGACAAATCCCCGTCGATTGTCCATGGCGATAGCGGCATGAATCGACCAGAATGATGCCCGATGGGGGCATCCCGGACAAAAGGTCAAATCCCGGACTGGCGCCCCCTTGGCAGCGATGGCGGCGGCGCGATCCGCATACGTGGCGGGCATGCCCTCATAGGGTAGGCCGAAGATGCCGGCAATGGCAGTTACCACACAGTCGGGGTTCAGTTCATTGATGGGGGGAAGGGCGCCCTCTTTTTTGCCGAAAAATGTTTTGGGACCGATGGTTCCGATCCTTTCGACGGCGAATGCTTTGATATTATCTTCCATAAGGGGAAGGGTCTCTTCGACAATTAACACCTTATCGCTGCGCCGAAGGGCTGCTTCCAGGGTTTTGGGGGGCAAGGGCCAGGTGGTTCCCAGCTTTAACAGCCCCACGCGATGGGATGCGTGTAATAACTCGATGGCTTCTTTGCTGTACAGGTGGCAGACGGAACTGGTGATGATCAGCAAGTCAGGTGCTTCGGGCCCGGAATACGTGTTGAAAGGGGATGCATCAAAAAGGGCGGTCACTTTTTTGAGTTTGTCCTGCTGACGGCGGTGCATGAAATCGACAATACCCGGAATGGTGGCCACGGGGCCTTCCATTTGTCCCAGAAGCGGCCCCTCATGGTTGAAAACGGCGCGGGGGGTTAGGGTTGGAAGCGCGCCGAGGACGACATTTCCGCTGGCGTGGCTCATTCGCGTAACGCTTCGAATCATGACCACATTGCGGATTTCCTCGGACAGGTCAAAGGCCCATTGGGTCATTTCCAGCGCTTCCTGAAAATCGCCAGGCTCCAGTAGCGGAAATTCCATCATTTGGGCATAGGGCCGGGATTCTCCCTCATTGGTGCTGGAAAGCGCACCGGGATCTTCGCAGGAGACCAGCACCAGGGCGCCCCGGGTGCCGTAAAGAGAAAGGTGCAGCAAAAAATCGGAGGCGACATTCACGCCCACCTGCTTCATGACGCACATGGCGCGCAGCCCCGCAAACGAAGCGGCGGCCGATACCTCCAGCGCCACCTTTTCATTTGCCGACCATTCGACATAGAGGTTTCTTTCTTTTGCCACCTGTAACAAATTCTGAATAATTTCCGATGAGGGGGTGCCAGGATAGCCTGAAATCACGTTGACACCCGCTTCCAGCGCCCCTCTGGCGATGGCGTCGTTGCCCATGAGAAGGACCCGATTCCCGCTTTGGCCCTCACTTAAAATCGACATTGATCCTCCTGCTGCTATCGGGTCGAGCCCATGGTTTCAAGAACGAATCGAACCACCGGGTCCGTTGCATTCAAGTAAGTCAGCTGCTGCCTATTCCCGCTTTTTTCAATAAGGTGTGTTAAACAGTTTCTTTTTTTGTTCAGCGACGCCTGCTTTAATTTCTCAAGGTTTTCCGTTGGTACGGCTTTAAATTCCAGAAGGCCTTTGGCGCGGGCCGATTCCATCAGTTGCCGGCCGGTTTCCGTGCGAACGATAACCTGGTTCCATCCTTTATCAACGGCCCAGCCATCTGCGCTTCTGGCCGAGCCCACGGATAGATCGGCAAATTCACAGGTCATGTCAAAGCAGTAGCGGCAATTGTCTCGAACGCATGTCTCAATCATTGCCAGCGGTATTTCAACGGTGCCCGAATCCGTGGTCACTTCCATGCACTGATGTTTGCTGGGCGGGATATCGATTTTAAGAATTTTCCGGCTTTGAAATTGCTGATCCAGGATGGATTTGAACCTTTCCCAGGAAAGCGCCCACCCGCAGAACAGACCGATTACCAATTTGAGTTTGGCCATCTTCTCCTTGTCTTGGGGTACCGAATACGCGCGCATTTTAGCCAGGGCGAGTGCTTGGCAGGGCGTGGCGACCACGCCGATGGCCCGGGCCGACCCCTGTGCCGTCTGATTGAATGTTGCCACCGTGGGCGCGACGATGAATTTGCTTTTACTTTGAGACGTCAGATCGTCGCTGCAACCGATTGCGCAACTTTCCGCCAGCAGATTTTCCGATTGATTCGCCAATACGGCCGTATCGATCAGCCCCTCGGCCAACGCCAGGTGCATCAGGGTCGTTACGGTGCCGCCGTGCTGCGCAGCTGATCGCACGGTTTCATTCGTGGCGCGGGTTAGATAAAGGGCTTTTATCGCGCCAAGTTCCGGCGTCAGGTCCACCGGGTCAAAGCCGTTTTGTTGCAGGGCGGCAAGGTCTGTCGGTGTTCTCGGACAATAAGTGTAGCAACGCCCTTGCGTACCGTCGCATTCATTCAGGATAACCGTATGATCCCGATAATGCGCAAAATACGGACACAGATGAACACAGGCGCCGCACCCGGTGCAAAGGCTGTTTTGCAATACGGTTTCTTTAATTTTCGTTTGGGAGCGTTCCTGAATAGTTTCTTGCATCAATACCAACCTCCGATAACGGTATGGCTTAACGTGAATGGTCGCATTTAAAAAAACCAAATTTGACTAGTTCAGCCAAAGAATCAAGGGAAAAATGATGCCGTCTGTTCGCGGGTAGGGTTGCCGAAGGTGAAAGATGGCTTTTAGGCATCCCAGCATCCCAGCATCCGGCTTTGCCGGATAAGGCTTTCAAGCTTTGTCCATGCCGAAGGATGATGGGGTCAAGTCATGCAAGGAAGGGGGAAGGAAGATTCCAATGTCAAAGCCGGCATTGGAATCTTCTTCTGGAATGGCTCAATCGGGTCTATTTTTCAACAACAATAATTTTGCCTTCTTTTTTTAGCTTGCCATCCTGGGTGGTCACGGTGTAACTGAAAGTGCCGAGCTCAGTGAATTTCAAGCTGGAGGTAGAGGCATAGGGAATAAAGCTGGTTACATAACATCCTTTGTCATCGAGACCGAAGCCTTTGAGATCAGGGGAGAGAGAAACGTCTTTGCATGCTTTACCATCTTCAAAGTTTACTTGAATTTCCTGGGAATCTCTGTTTTTTATCGCGACCCCATTGATCCACACAACGACCGTATCTTTGCTGATGATCAGGAACGGCGGATCGAGAATCATCTCGGTTTTATCGCCGGCCGTGGCATAAATATTGACCAAACTGGCAGGTGCCGAGCAGGCATCCTCTGCTTTCATAACGGTCAAAAAAGCGAGCGTGACTACCAATGCGATAACCATAACCCTTGCTGAATTTGTCATTTTCATCTTCATTCTCCTTATTTAATAATGTTTGGGTTGAAAAACACTTTGTGGGCATAACTGCATGGCGCGTTAAAAGTTTGAGAATTGATGCTAACTGATGGTGCCGATCAACTTGTCACCCTCTCTGGATACGGGGTATGCCAGAATCGGGCGCGATGTGGGGCCGTGGATCTTTGTCCCTTTAACGTCATAGGTTGACTTATTGACACTGCAACATTGAACCGTATTCGTTCCGGGAACCGGATCGAGACGCCGATGCCCGATGTGGGTGCAACGGTTTTGGAACATACGGAAAACACCGTCTTCACCATGAACAACGAGTATTCGTTCCGGAAGGTTTCCCCCCTCCAATCGAATGGCACCGCCTGGGTGATGCAATTCGGGAGCTTTTTTCAGGTCAATGGTCAATTTGCCAGCTGAAAATTGCCAGCAGTCGGGACTTTGCGGTTTCGATGTGGCCGGAATGCCGCAAACACGTTGAAAAAAATTTCTTTTCAAGGATTTAACAGGCATAAGACGCTCCTTGGGTTATCTGATCATAGTATAAACGGCGATGGTGTTAACGGGTTCAAACCGGTGCGACAATGCCGCGCACGTCCGTAATTCTAAACTGCACGACGGCACGAATCATCTTGGCTGCGCCGGCGCTGATGGTCTCGGCGATTCTTCCCTTTATCTGCTCAAAGAGTTCACCCTCGCGCGCGATGACATCGACCTTTAAATAGACGCGGGCGCCTTTCCATTCTGCAAGGCTCGCGCCCGGCTCCATGACGATGAAGACCGCCTTTGGATTTTCATTGAGATATTGAAGCGATCGGTTATCACCGATTCCCATCACCACCGTGTTTTCATCGGTCATTTGGGGTGAGCCGAAAACGGCGACATTGACGTCTCCATTCTTGTTGGAAGTACTGAGCGTGCCGATTCTGGGTTTCTTGTTGAAAAGCGCCATCACTTCCCTACGATCCATTTTCGCCTCCTTGTTTTTGATGATGAAACAATGATTGATACCGGTATTGATGAGAATTCAGTTGTAAACCACGGATCGATTCGTCGTGAAAAGGAAAGATCGGTTTGTTGTCATCCCCTCCCTGATCCTTGTGAAAAACAGAGATCAGGGAGGAGCATTAAAGTTGATTAATTTTTTAATATCTCAAATAATTCCAAGGCACTGTTTGCGGCCAGTTCTGTTCCGATTCCATGCCCGCCCGCTTCGGCGGAGCTGAAATAGAGCCCTTTAAGCGGGCTTACAACGCTAGGCCGGCGTTCATGGATTTGATCCACTGTCTGCGCCACCCCGATGATGTTCCCGCCTTCACCGGCAAAGGCATTGACCAGTTTGGGGGGGTCGATCCACACTTTTTCGACCTTGCCTTTGGCTTCGGGAAAAACCTTCATGTGCGAATTAACCAGTGCTTCTTTCCATCTGTCCAGATTATCCGTAATGTCCGGCGGACAACCATGAAGGGAGGTTAACAATTGCTTTCCATTCGGCGCCATGGAGGGATCGAAATTGGTGGGTGATCCGTAACAACCGGCGACCAAATCGGGGACCTCTCCTCTTTTCATTTGATCCGTAACCTTGAGCGGGGGGGAATTTTCATCCGGAATGTAGATAACGCACTGTTTATCCGTTACTTTTTCAGACAATACCATTCGCAGAACCACCCCTTGAATTGAATAGGTAAGCCCTTTTATCTTCGCCACATAATCACCGGGGAAATGGCTTTCACCCACCAAATCCAGTACCGTGACGCTGATGTCGGCATTGCTGATGATCAGCGGTGCGCGATATTCGGTGCCGTCCTCGCAAACAACCCCGACAGCGGTATTATTTTCAACGATAATCTTTTTTACACCGGCGTTCGTTTTAAGCGTGCCGCCGAGTTTCTCCATGGCGGAAAGATACGCGGTCGGCACGGCGGTGTTACCCCCGTCCGGATAGGCCGATGCTTTTGCTACCATCACGTCCCTGAACGCTCTGATGAATTCGGCGGTACTGGCAACGGTGGAGGGTATACAAAAATACTGGCAGACGAAGCTGTCGATGATGGTGTTGGCCATGGCGTTTTTGGTAAAAGAGTGCACCCACTGTTCAACCGGCACATACCATAATTTTTCCAGTTCCTCATCGGTGATCGTAAAAACCTTCGTGAACAGTTTTTCCAACTGACCGCGGTCCGGCTCGGGAACGGCGGCGAACATGGCTTTTTTGGTATATTTTTCAACCACTTCACCGATCTGCAGGTAGGTGTTCTTCACCGTATTCCAGGGAATGATACCCGGCATGCCGATTCGGTTGCAGATTTCCCCTAATGGCCCCTTTTCCGCCAAACAAAAAAAGTGCCATCCCAGATCCAGCAGGTAGCCATCCCTGTCGTAGGATATACAGCGACCGCCAGGCAGCTTGTTTTTTTCAAGTACCACCACATTCCGACCGGCATGGGCCAGCAGGGCGCCGATGGCGGCGCCGCCGATACCACTGCCGATAATAATTGCATCGTATTTTTCAGGCATTATTTTCTCCAATACAGTTTCATTTTGCTACGTTTCTACCAGCTTCAAACCCTTGGTGAATGGCATGGAGCGCCAGTCCGATTTTTCCGGCATCGCCGACTACCTGACAGGGGATTCCCTTTTTCTGCAGAATTTCCTGCAGCGGATTATAAGACTTGGCGCCGGCTGCAATCACAACCGAATCGCAGGGGATTTCACTAATTTCCCCCCCTTTTTCAACTTTGACACCTGTAGGCGTAATTTCCAATGCTTTGGTGTTATTGAGCAGGGTCACACCCGCCCTGTCAATATCCTGCATAAAGGTCCAGCGGGTGGTCAGGCCGACATCCTTTCCGATGGCGGCGATCATTTCGATCAGCACGATTTCCTTGGAGCCCTTCGTCGCTAGTTGATACAAGGTTTCCGGATCTTCGGCGCGGTTGACCAACAAAAATTTGACGGCGTCCCCGGATAACGTGCCCTTTTCCGCCAGAAACAAAGCGGTTTCCAGCCCGACTGCGCCGCCACCGACGACAACGACGCGCTTGCCCGTGGCAACCTTGTTGGTCAATACATCCCAGGCCTGAACGACATGGGGTAAATTGATGCCGGGCACAGGGGGCGTAAGCGGTTTGGCGCCGGTTGCCAGAATAACGGCGTCCGGGGATTCCTTTTCAATCAGTGCGATATCCACTGGTTGATTCAATAGGACGCGAATACCGGCGACGGCCACTTGTTTTGCCAAATCATGGGCTAACTCGACAAACTCTTCACGGCCGGGGGGTGAGCCGGCGAGAAAAAGCTGTCCGCCAAGTGTATCACTTTCTTCGTAGAGCGTGACCGAATGGCCGCACTCGGCTGCAGATAAGGCGGCGCTCATACCGGCCGCGCCACCACCCACCACCATGACGCGAAGCGGTTGCTTTGATGGGGTTATTCGACATTCCGCTTCCCTGCCTGCTTTCGGATTACAGAGACATTCCACGGGGTGTTCCACCATAAACACATGATCAAAGCATCCCTGCCCACAGGCCACACAATGAACGATTTCTTTTTCCTTTCGACCCTGAGCTTTTTGGGGAAGGTAGGGGTCTGCAATCAACGGACGGCCCATGCACACCATGTCGCACATGCCGTTTCCAATCAGTTCCCGAGCCGTGTTCGGGTCATTGATTCGGTGGCCGGTCATGACCGGCACATTGACCAGCGCTTTAATGTCTCGTGCCATAAAGGCGTAGACCCCTCGCGGAACAGCGGTAACGACCTGAGGAACGCGTGCTTCATGCCATCCCACGTTGATGTTAAGCGCATCGACACTTTCGGCAACCAGGGCTTTGGCAAAGGCCTGAAGTTCTTTTCGGTTGTTGCCGCCGGGCATGAAGTCATTTCCGTTCATGCGCACGACGATCGGATAATTATCCCCGACCATTTTCCGAATCGCTCCGATAATTTCCAGCCCGAATCGCATTCTATTTTCTAAAGAGCCGCCATAGCCATCCGTCCGCTGGTTGGTGAGTGGAGATAGAAATTCGCTGATGAGATATCCGGTTCCGCACAACACTTCCAATCCGTCAAAACCGGCTTCTTTGACACGACGGGCGGCTTGTGCGAACGCGTCAATAACCTGATCAATCTCCTCGGGTGTCAGGGCGTGGGGTGTTTCCCGAGTCAAACGGGAAGCCACTGCGGAAGGCGCCAGAGGCTGCCGTTTTCCGATGTCTTTGGAAAACGCATACCGGCCGAGGTGATTAAGTTGAATAAAGGCAGCGGCGCCATTATCTCTTACCGCAGTCGCTACCCTGCGCAGCCCCGGTACAAATTCGTCCTTGTGAGCGCCCATGAAGTGTACACCGCCGGAGTATTCATCCACCGTTGCGCATCCCGTTGTCAGCATACCAACGCCGCCTTTGGCCCGTTCCGCATAAAAATTGACGAGTTTGTCAGTGACCTGGTACTGGTCGCAATAATTCAGGTTCATTGCCGGCATGTTGATTCGGTTTTTTATTTCCAATTGATTGATTTTAATCGGTTCAAATAGAAAATCTCGCATGTTGCCTCCGGAAAATAAAGTAATCGGTAAAATGGCTAAGCTCACACAGGTTAACGCCAAGATTGGCTTCCCCGGTAATGTAATGGAAACGCGTGCTTGATTCAATAGCAAAAAAACACCTTTTCAAATTTTATCAAGGTTTTTTCGGATAGGGTTGATTGCTATAGATTGAAATAAAAAAACGGGTTTCAGGCGCAAACATGCGGTTTCCACACGATATGTTGCGTATTTTTATTAAGCTTATTTCCATATTTTGTTGAAAATTTTTCGATGGCTCAAGCTGCGTCGCTTTGCTTTTCGGCAACCGTCATTAGTTGAAACCAACATCCCACGGTGAATTTGTTCTAACCCCTGTTGGAGCTGAGCGATATCACCCGTGGCAATAACAGTCGAGACGATGGACTGGGCCTACTGCCCCAAAGGGGCTGCATAATCCAGCCCAGGGTTGCGGCGTGTATGCCGCTACCCTGGGAAAGCAAGATGCCAACCTATTTATAAACAACCCCGAAGGGGTTGTGTCAAGGCATTAGGAAGGACAATTTCCACGGGATTGACACAACCCCTTCGGGGTAAGTGGGTAGGGTTCGACCCGATTCCCCAGGGTAGCGGCGTATGCCGCAACCCTGGGCTAATGGACAAAGCCCCTTCGGGGCAGGGGAATGAGACCGGAAGCATACAAAATATACGGAATTTTATTACGATTTATATCAGAACAAAATAACTGTGACCAACATCCTAATTAGGGTTGACTCTTTAGATTGTCTAATATAATAGGTTATTGGGTTTAGGGCGCTGGGGGCGTGGAATCCGCCGGTTGAGCATAGCCGTCAGTATCAAAACGTCCCAATTTGACAGATCATTGAGTTGGGCTCAAATTTCAATCCTCGAAATAAGCTTGGTATTCCTCCGGTTGAAATTTTCACCCGCCTTGACTGTGACCGAACTGAGACGTTTCGAAATTGGCGTCTAACATTGTTTTTGTGAACAATGATATGAATTTTGCAACCCGTCTTTGGCTGGTTGCCCGTTTAGCGTGGTTTTAATTGTATCGCTGCGTATGAAAAATCGCGGGCATTTTCGGTACGAAGAATAATAATTTAAAGTCAACAAAAACACCGCAAAACTTAAAGGATTTCGGCCGTATGAAAAATCAAACCACAAGCACTCTGTTTATTCCTGATGAAGATCCGTACTTTTATATCAGCAATGACATTCTCAGTATTCTGGATAAGGTCAATAAAATTTCAAAAAAGCACCCGGTCAATGTACTGATTGCGGGAAAGCAGGGATGTGGCAAATCGTCTCTTGTCAAACAATACGCAGCAGTACACGGACAACCGCTGGCTACCTTTCAGGTTGGAATTCTTTCAGAGCCCGGGCAGCTTTTCGGAGAATACTCGCTGGAGGCCGGCGAGACAAAATACAAACAATTTCTTTTCCCGCAGGCCATTCAAACGCCAAACTGTGTGATTCATCTTGAAGAGATCAACCGTCCGGAACATCCAAAAGCATTGAACATGCTTTTTTCGATTTTATCCGACGATCGGCAGGTATGGATGGATGAACTGGGGCTTTTAAAAGTGGCGGACGGCGTGGTTTTTTTTGCAACACTGAACGAGGGGGATGAGTTTGTCGGCACCGAGCTTCTTGATGCGGCGTTAAGGGATAGGTTTTACCTTATTTTGATGGATTACCTGCCCAATGAAGTGGAAAAGGAGGTGCTCATCAATAAAACGGGTGTTACCGCCAAACAGGCTGATCACATCATCGACATTGCCAATACATTGAGAAGCAACAGCGAACTGAATGCCGAAATTTCCACCAGAACCACGCTGATGATCGGTGAAATGGTTTACGCCGGCGCCACGCTGGGCGAGGCTATTACGGCAAGCCTTCAAACCAGCAAGGAAACGCTCGAATCCGTGCTGATATCCTTACATATGGAAAAAGGCTATGCGGAAAGAAGGGCATCGGAGTATCTGCTTTTTACGAAGAAAGTTATGGCAAAGTCTCAGGCCACCAGTTAGCCTGTTGAGGTAAACATAAGCACGTAACGCAGCAGAAGGAAAAAGTCTTGGCGATTGAAAGATTTTATATCGAGGGAGAAGACGGCTATTCTGAATACTGGCGAAGGGATAAATCGCCATCGGAGATACCCGAACTCGCAAGAGTACTTCGAAGTATACGACGGATTTCCCGGTATGTTGGTCGTAATGTCGGCGAAATCGTCTGGGAAGGAATGCAAATTAAAAGTGGTATTTCCCTGAATCCCGCCTTTATCATGGGGAAATATCCGCTTCCGGCCCACAAAACCGATGTGGCGGTGGGAATGTCGATTCATAAAAGTTATCAGGTTACGGAGTGGAGTGAGCGATTCAAGGGGATGATTTTGCAGGAACTGACGCTCTCTCCGGTTCAGGAGTTCAAGTTCAAGCTCTTTTTTGACATGGCGGAAAAAATTTACGTGGATCTGCTATCAAACCGAAAAATGCTGGGCCTGTATACCGAAAAACATCGAGAGTGGGAAATCCTGGAAAGACGCAAGTATTTTCTGGCCCCCCCCTCTGTAGAAGAGCTTCTTTATATCTGGTGGGAACGATCCGCCCGTCGAAAGGATTCCGTCTGCGGGGAAGTGGTTGCGCGTGCTGCGGCTATTGAGGTGTCCGAGCCGTCCGTCATTGAGAAATTTTATAAGGAACCGTTAGCGGTACTTGATTCCATTGTAGGCCGGCTTGATAAAAAATGCACTGAGATTCCTTACGTATCCGAGCGAGGAGCCTTTCGGATTTCCCTCTACAGGTCTATTTGGGATGAATTGCTTCGGTACATCTCCTCATGGCCCGGTAACAGCGTGGACCCGTTCGCGTTTCCCCGTGATGAGGTGGATGAAACCGAGTTGGAGGAGGAGCACCCTGCTATTACATCAAAGATATCAGATAGTTCTGCCGCAATTGAAAAAGAGATGAAACGGGGGGGCGGCGACTATACCGAAGATATAAGATCCATTGTGATCAATAAGAATGAGGTCGTTCCCATCAAGGAAAATGACGTTGTGATGTTGGCGGACAAGAAGGTGGACGCCAAGCTGCTCAATGACCTGCGAATGGTTGTCCAGGCCGTTTCCATTCGGAATAAAAGCTATAACCGGGGGCTTGTGACCGGCAAAATTGATCGAAGAAGGTTGTATCGGGCAACGACGACCGGCACCGTTTTTCTGCAGAAAAAAGAACGATATGAGATTCAGAATAATTTCGTGGTGCTGATTGATTGTTCCGGCTCAATGGCTGATCCGGATAAGTGGGCGCGTACACAGACCGTTTTTCAGACCCTCTTTGCCGCGATTAAAGGGTTTAATAAAAAAGCGCGCCTCATTGGGTATAATGAGGTGAACAATATATGTAAAATTACAGAGTTATTCCGATATGGCGCATTTTACACGGTGTATCCGAACGGCAAAACCGCGTCCGGGGAAGCCATCATGGCCACGGTGTTAAGCTTAAAGGGCGATTATAAAAGGCCTTTTATCGTGCACATAACGGATGGGGCTTCGAACTGGGGTGTTAGCGTAAAAGAGGCCATTGCCTACTGCGAGGAAAAAAAGGTCAATTTGCTGACGTTGGGCATAGCCTGCAGCCCGTCCAACAAGATGGCCTTGCGGAATGAATATGGCAACAAGGTTGAATTCATAGATAATATCGATGCGTTGCCGCGACTTTTCAAGAATTTGCTGCAATTCAGCAAACGTGTTTAACTCGGTTTCAGGCCATCCACACATCGTTTAGAAACGCTTTTGTGATGAATTGGCGCCATGAATGTGTTGAAATACAGACATATTCACGGCGAAAATATATTGCGGGGGCGTTTTGTCATTTTCTGCCTCGTGATTCGTGCATACCAGACGAGTCGGTGCGCTTCACGACAGCAGCTCAACAGCAACAAAAGTCAAATTATATGTAATTACAATCGCTTTTCCGCTACAAGCACCTCGTCAGTCAGATGGCGCCGTTTTTCAGCAACGGTTTGCATTTAAACGCCAAAACGGTGAATAGTTGACATTTTATGATCCTGATCAACGTTGATCCTCGCGCAAGAATAGTTAAAAATATTATAAATATAATTTGTTATATATAATTAGCATCGTTGGCGCATTTTTTGTATGTTTTTTAATATGCCAAATTTTCACGTAAAACTTTTTACAATCCGACGTGATCGCAATGTTCAAGAGACCGATATCGATATCGCATGAAAAGGCAAATTGTGTCTGTAAATCAATCAGCTAAATGAACTTCAGCAAAGAAAAGCGGGGAAACATGATTGGAAACAGCTGCACGAGAAGGAGAATATGGGCGAAACGGGTTCAGGGCTTTATGTTGTCTGCGGTTTTACTCTTCATTGTTATCGGTTTTTTCCCGATAAAGGCTTACTCGGTGGGCGACTTTCATTTGTACTCCATGCCGGGCGCATGGGCGCAAGACCTTAATACCAATGCCGTTTCCTTAACAATTTGTTTTGTATTCATAGAAAAATCGATGTTGTTTGACCCTGTGTCGCCTTGGAAATTTTCTGTTGGGTCTCACGGATTCTGTCGTCTGAATGAATATGGTTCTT
>JAVEYW010000031.1 GCA_034003325.1 Desulfobacterales bacterium | reverse complement strand
GCGCAGAAAAGGCGGGCAACGCGGACGGCACGATTCCGCCGTACACGGGCGGCATTGGACTCGACAAGGTGCCGCCGGGGTTTGATCGCAAGACCATGCTTCTTCCCAATCCGTATGCGGATGAAAAGCCCCTTTATTCCATAGACGCCAAAAACATGGACCAGTACTCGGATAAACTTACCGAGGGGTCCAAGGCGCTTTTTGCACAATATCCAGATTATCGCATGGACGTGTACCCAACGCATCGAACTGTCGCTATATCAGACCGGGTAGCAGAACATACAAGAAAATCAGCGGCAAATGCCATTCTCGAAAATGATGGAAAGAAACTGACAGGTGCCGCCAATGGTTTCCCTTTCCCTATGCCTAAGAACGGTCTTGAGGCAATATGGAACCATCTCTTGCGATGGTCATCACCCGGAGATGGGGTTAATCATTATCAGAGTTTTGTCGTAACTGCCGCAGGCCGCAGAATTATGACGAGTGAAGGAAATGATTATCTCGACTATCCCTACTGGGGGGATGATAATCAAAACAAAGGATTTCTTTGCAGGATAAATGATACGTTGGTTGGACCGGCGAACCGGAACGGCGAGAAACTGATTTGGTTTCTGAAGACGGATAAAACCAATGGGGATCCAGCCTGGCAGTATCTTCCCGGTCAGCGACGAGTCAAGATGGCCCCGGAAATTTCATACGATGGGCCAAATACAACTGTAGCCGGCGCGTCGACCTATGACGATGCCTTTGTTTATAGTGGCAGTCCCGATCGGTATGAATGGAAAATTTTGGGTAAAAAGGAAATCTTTGTCCCCTATAACAACTACAAATTGTTGTATCATTCCACGCCCGAAGAGGCGATAACTCCGAAACATCTTAATCCGGACACCACGCGGTGGGAACTGCACCGAGTGTGGGTTGTAGAAGCAACCTTGAAGTCAGGCATGCGGCATATATATGTCCGGCGGACTGTTTTTATAGACGAAGACAGTTGGATAGCGTTGTCGGCAGACTGCTTTGACAACAAAAATCAAATATATCGTTGTGCTTTTAGTGGTATGGTATTTAACCCTGATCTGATGGCCCCTTACTCGCTAACGTATTGGGGGTACGACTTAATAGGTAGCATTTATTATGTTAATGTTTTTCTAATAGGGCCAAACCTAGAGCCTGTGCTCTTTCCGGAATCGTACTGGAACCCACAAATGCTGGCGGGGTCAGGTCTTCGATAGGATTTGATCGCTGGAATGGGGGCCACCATGAGCTATATAACGGGTGTGCCCCCCAAGAACGATGGATGATAATATTGCCAATGGAGAACGTGGCTACGTAGCCGGGGAACGACATTAAACTGGTTGAGAAGCTCGCGTTTGAAAAAATTATTTTTAAAAAATTAATGGCCTTAAGCGTGAGGAGAAGAAATATATGGAAAACAAAATAAAGGAGTTTCTTAGAACCAAAATGCCGGAAGCGGAGAATCTCTTCATCACGGGGCTTAAACAAAATACCGAGGGTTTTTCTTATGAAACCTTTTTTTTTAACGCTGAATGGTCAGTGAAAGAAGAAAAAAAATCCAGGGATTTTGTTGTCCGGGCAGAACCCAAAGGGGGCTTTTTAGAACCCTACGACGTTGCGTTGCAATATTGGGTGTTAAAAGCTTTGGGTGAAACGTCCATTCCCGTGCCGAATGTTCTTTGGCTGGAAACGAACAAGGAGGTAATTGGAAAACCGTTTTTTGTCATGGATCGGGTCGAAGGAGAGGTGCCCATCCCCTGGGGGTTTCAGTCTCATGAGTACTATAAGGATTCCGTTAAAAGGGATAAGATGGGCAAAAACATGGTCGATGTCCTAGCGCAAATCCATCGGGTGGACTGGAGAAAACTCGGCCTGGATAAGTACTTGCAAGTACCGGATGCCGGAATGGGACCGGCTGTTCGGGAGTTGAAACGATGGGAGGACATGATTCGCGAGTTTAGGGTCGAGCCTGAGCCGGTAGTGAGTGACGCCCTGATGTGGTTGAAGGAAAACATGCCGAATACAAAAAAGCTAACGTTGGTGCATGGGGATTACCGTATGGGAAATTTTATCTGGCATGAGGGTCGTATTGCCGCATTCCTGGATTGGGAGATGGTCGCCATAGGGGATCCGATGTGCGATTTGGGCTGGTTTTTCATGAAACACTGGCGGCCCGGTGATCCCGATAAGGTTCACAGGCTGTTGGATAAAGAAAAGGTCTACGAATATTATGAAGAGATGACCGGAGAGCCGGTCGATGATGAAACGGTTCGATATTGGACGGTTATGAACAATATCAAAATGTTCGCGATCATGGTGTGCGCAACAAAGGTGGTTTTTGAAAGAAAAAGCAGAGACTTGCGTCTGTTGACCTGGAGCGTCATGCCCTTTCCTCTTCTTGAAGATATCATCGAACTGATCGATTATTAAAAACAGCTGGAGGATATTATGAATATAAAAGACGGTGCGATTCTGAACGCCCTTATTCACACCATGGAAAATTCCGTGGTGCCGGGAATACAGTCGCAAGAGGCTATGATGCAGGCGAAGGCCGTTATTGCATTATTGCAAGGACTGAGGGACCGAGAAGAAGTTAAAGACTGGGTGTTCACCCGAGATATTTCATCTCTCAAGGGGCTTTTCGAGGACATTTTGCAATACGTTGATGCGATGGGTGACGACGATACCGATGGCGTTTTTAACGATGTGAAAAGAGAAATTCAATCCACGCTTAACCGCGATTGCAGCCCTTCAAGAACGCAGAACCTTGTGGCGATAGACTTCCGGCTGAATGAATTACTGGAGTCAACCATTATGACGTTAGCGAAAGCGGAAGAAAGTGCTAAGGACGCTTTCTTGAGCCGAATAAGAGAGATAAGGAAGGAGGTCAGAAGGTTTATGCGAAAACAGCATGAGTTAAAAAAGAACTTATACCTCAAGGGGTTGGAGCTGGATTTTGTTTCCAAGGAATGAGATGCCCCGGAAGAATATAATTTGAAAAAAAGTCATGATGGCTTCTCATAGGAGGGGAAAATATGGAAGAAAGGATTCAGAACTTTTTTAGAAATAAGATGCCGGAGGTAAAGAACCTTATCGTGACTGGTCTTAAAAAAAATACGGCGGGGTTTTCCTATGAGACAGCTTTTTTTCATGCGGAATGGATTGAGAATGAGGAGCAGATTAGCAAGGATTTTGTGATCAGGGCGGAACCAAAAGGCGGGGGGCTGGTTGAACCTTATGATGTCCGGATTCAATACTGGATATTAAAATCCTTGCAGGGCACACCGATACCGGTACCCAAGGTTTATTGGCTGGAAACGGATCTGAATGTTATCGGAAGCCCTTTTTTCATAATGGATATGGTCGAAGGTGAGATTCCTGAACCGTGGGCGTTTTTCAAGCACCCATATTATAGAGATTCGGTGAAAAGGGAACAGATAGGCAAAAAAATGGTAGAGGTTCTCGCTCATATTCATAACGTGGACTGGAAAGCGCTCGGGCTTGGGGAACATATGGAGGTACCTGCAGAAGGAAAAGGCGCGGCACTATCGGAGATAGAAAAATGGTGGAAAATTATCAAGGAATTCCGCGTAGAACCCGAACCGATACTGGCAGACACCTATATGTGGCTAAAAGAAAACATGCCGAATACGAAAAAGCTGACACTGGTGCACGGGGATTATCGGCTGGGGAATTTTATCTGGAATGATGATCGAATCTCGGCTGTTCTGGACTGGGAGATGGCGCACATCGGGGACCCTATGTGCGATTTAGGCTGGTTTTTTATGAAACACTGGACATCCGGGAAGCCGGGTGAGATTCACTGGGTTCTGAAAAAAGATGATATATATCGATATTATGAGAACATTACCGGGGAAAGAATCGATGATGAAATTTTAAAATACTGGATTGTTATGAACAATTTTAAAAATTTCGGCATCATGATCTGCGCGGCCAAGGTCGTTTTGAATCGAAAAAGCGATGACTTGCGTCTGCTTACCTTCAGCGTTATGCCTTTTCATTGCTTGCAAGAGATAATGGACATGATCAATTTTTAAAATTACTACTGGGCTTATATTGGAAGAGATAATCCAATTTTTCGGCAATATATCAATGATTCGGCAATGGACAATTATAGAGCGAGAGTTTAAATCGATTTCAGGCTTGCTCCAGATGGAAAAAAAGCTTGTCCGGTCCCCCAGGACAAACAAGGAAATGGAGGTACACACCTTTCATTCCAGCCCATGGACAATGGTGTTGCCCATTACAGCCGAACAAGAGGTTGTCATGATTCGGCAATATCGTCACGGGACAGAAGCGGTCAGCCTTGAACTGCCCGGTGGCTTGGTCGAGTCGGAAGATGGAACTCCCGATGATGGCGCTCGAAGGGAATTGTTGGAGGAGACCGGGTATCATTCTCCTTCCCTTTTAAAATTAGGAGAATGTTATCCTCAGCCCGCGATTCTGTCTAACAAGTGCTATTTTTTTCTTGCCGAACATGCCGTAAAAGTTCGGAAGCCCGTTTTGGATGATGGGGAAGATATTCAGGTTATCAAGATGCCGCTGATGGAAATAATGTCTAAAATAAGACACTCAGAGATTGATAACGGAATGGTGTTATTGGCTTTTTCCCTCTTTTGGATGAAACAAAAGCGGTTGTCTTGACCCAAGACGTCAGTGAAGATTGAGAACTCAACGGCATAAGCAAATTCGCATCAAAGCCCCTCATTTTTTACCGATTGGCGCAGAACCCTTCAAATAGCTCCTTTAAAATTGACCGAACTTTCCTGGCTTGACAAGCCGTTCCAAATCGGAGAGCAACAATGGCCCGGTGCAAACAGCCGCGATCAGAAAGTCTTTATTGGAAAAAAACATTGAAAAGCCCTGTTGATTCGGTTAGAGAGGGCGACAACAAAAAAATGTTTCGGCATAAGACCCATGTAAGATAAGGCTTGGAAAACGGCGTGTTCATGGTGGTGAGGGAAAAAACAAGATATGCACATTAATCCTATGGATACGGAAGGCTATATTACGGGCGAGCATCCGAAATGGACTCAAAGCTATTATTTCAATTTCTATGATCCAAAAATCAAGGTGGGCGGCTTTATCAGGGTCGGTGTCCTTGAGCACCAGAGGGAAACGAATACCTGGGTTGTTGTCTTCATGGATGGAAAGCCTTTATACACTCGGGTAAATTTGAATCTGCCCTACACAGCGGGCCGGCCGGATCCCGGGATGGAAATATCCGGCACACGCCTGACGTCTTTAAAACCTCTTAGCAACGTGCGTATCGAGCATAATACCCCTGACTTTAAGTTGGATCTGATTTGTCAGGGACTTCAGCCCATGGTGGATAGCGTTGCGATGAGCATAGACGCAGAAAGCTCCTTAAGAAAAGAAGTGACCTGGATTCATATGGAAGGGACGATTCGGGTGACCGGGTTTATCACTTTTCGGGGGGAGGATACGATTGAAATCGATGCGACCGGCTTTCGTGATATCAGTATCGGTCCGAGAAATTGGGATCATTTGCTGTGTTACGAATTGTCCCGGCCGGTTTTTTCAAATGGTATGGCGTTTATGGGATCGCATGCGATCTCCAGCAAGGGAGAGAATTCGTATTTAAGAGTATGGTACGATGGCAAAAAATGGCTTCCGGTAAAACGTTTCGAGGACAGAACTGAATATGAGAAAGACGGGTACACCATCAAGTCGCTTCATTGGCGGTTCTGGGATGCCGTCGACAATATGTGGGAATATACTGGCAAGTCGATTTTTGCATGGCCTTCCTCTCACGATACGTTCATGATAAACCGGCAAATGATGGAGTACCGCCTATCGGATGGCATGGTTGGTTACGGCCTTGCCGAAGCTATGTTTCGGCTCGATACCCTCAGGCCGGGGCCGGCATTTGATATGAGAATGGCGAACACGCTTAAACCGCGTTCTTAAACTTCCGGCTTCCTGATTTTTGGCTTAGAGGACGAGCCCGAAGACATGCCTAATTTTTCCATTCTAAAATAGAGGGTTGATCTTTTCATTCCGAGGACATCGGCCGCGCCGTCCGTTCCGGCTATTCGGCCTCCGGTCGTTTTCAGAACATGGCCGATATAGCGGCGCTGTAATTCAAATAGGGTGGGTAAATCGTTTACCAAAAACGATTGTTGGCTCACCGGCGTCGCCGTCAACTGCAAATCCAAATAGCTGTCATTGGAAAGCAAGGAGCTCCTTTCGATCACGTTTTTAAGCTCCCGGACGTTTCCGGGCCAGGGGTACATGAGTAACGCCGACGTGTCGGCGGGGGTGATCAGGAGTTGGGGCCGATTGAGTCGCTTGCAATAAATCCCGAGAAAATGACGCGCCAGCAGAATAATGTCCTCTTTTCTTTCCCGAAGCGGTGGAATTCGAATGGGCAGAACATTCAGGCGGTAAAAAAGATCTTCACGAAACCGGCCGGCTTGCACTTCCTTTGCAAGGTTGCGATTGGTGGCTGCGATCAGTCTAAAATCGCACCGGTGAACACGGCTGCCGCCGACGCGGGTAAATGTTTTTTCTTCCAGTACCCGCAGCAGTTTTGCCTGCATTGAGGGCGGAAGTTCTCCCACCTCATCCAGAAACAGGGTGCCACCGTTGGCCAGTTCAACCCGACCGGTTTTTTGCCGGTCCGCACCGGTGAACGCCCCTTTTTCATGCCCGAAAAGCTCACTTTCCAACAGGTTTTCTGAAATAGTGGTCGAATCGATGATGACATAGGGTCCATCGTTTCGCGGGCTGTGTTTATGAATCCAGCGGGCCATGATTTCTTTTCCCGCACCGGTTTCCCCCTGAATCAGTATGGGAGAATCCGCATCCGAGATGCGTTGGGCCTTTTTCAGTAAATCCTGAATGGCCTGGCTTTCCCCGATAATTTCTTCTTTCAGGGTATTTTTCGTTTCGATTTCTTTCTCGGAGGCTTGCCGAATAATTTTTTGGGCCGATTGGCAGTAGTTCCATATTTGGCGGAAAATGGTTTCAAAGTGATCTTTGAGAAGGGTTAGCGCATGGTCATCCAAAAAGTCAAAGCTGTCGGTCAGCAAAGAATTGTCGTGGTAAAGAACGCCCCTGCGATTATCCGCCAGAACAATGGGGAAACAAAGCGCTGAAAAGGGAACCCCCTGGCTGTCTTGATGACCTGTAAGCGGAGGCCTGGTGACAATGGCGCGATTGTTGGCAAGTGCTTCGGTTATCACTTCGTAATGGGAATTAAAATTATCCGAGTTAACCTCCAGTTCGGTAAGGTTGACCGCGGCTACGAGCTCCAACCGCTTCTTTTTGGTATGATTGGTTATCAGAAAAAAACCACCCCGTTCCGCACTAAAAAAACGATTGGTGGTTGCTACGAGGCGGTTTAGAATTACCTCCAGATCCGAGGTCGGGACTGTCTTATCTATCACTTCGGATAAACGGTTGAAAACGACCTCGGCGGATAAAAAGCTTTTGAGAAAGGGCCCTTTTGAGCCGGTGTCGATGAGATGCTGAAGATCATCGGGAAAAAAGCGTTCGGCATAGGCGGGCAGGCTTTTCCATGCCTTTCGGGCATGAAGAGCCGCTTTTTTTCGGTTTCCTTTGGTGAGTTCAAGCCGGGCCAGCTCCAGCCGTGTTTTCGCCGATTGCACCGCACTGCCGGAATGGGTGAGCAAATAGAGGCTTTCCTCCAGATAACGCTGTATTGTTTCGACAGGGTCACCATTGGCGATCGCCCGTTTAGCCAAAAGCCGCATGAGAACCCCTTTAAAAGAAATATTGATGCTCTCTTTAACTTGTTCGGCGATTGTGTTGAAACTAAAATCAATGGGCAAGTCCACCTTTTTCCGCTCGAAATCAAAAAGCATTTCAAGAACCCATGGATAAAGGGAATATGCGCGAATAATGTTGGTACGCGCGGAATAGTTCATTGCTTCTATAAAAGAATCTCTGGCTTCCGTCAGGTTTCCTTTCAAATAATAATAGTAGGATTTGTAAAATTTGACTCCGTAGAGCGCCAGCACATTTTTCTGTTTTTCGGCATCTTCATTTGCAATGGATAGATGGTGGAGTGCTTCTTTATCGTTTCGGACGGTCAGCAGCATGTACCCCAGAACGGTACGCAGCGTGGTCGCCACGTTCGGCTGCTTTTTTTGTATGGCGATCCGGTGAAATATATCCAGCAAATCAACGGCGCGGGTAAATTGACCCAAAGCCTGGGCGCACAGACTGAAAAACACCGGCGCGAACGGGTTAATCGTCTCACTTCCCGTATATCTGCTCCATTCCGAGGCCTTTTCATAATGAATCAACGCCTTCTTGTAGTTGCCCTGTATGATATAAAAAAGTCCTACAAATTCGGATGATTGAAACAAAATATCATCGTCGCCCAATTCCTCGACGATTTGTTTGCCGTCTGAAAGTTCCTTAAGAGGATCGGTATTCATGTTGGAAAGATAATAAAATCGACCCAGATGAAGCATGATAATGGCGTGGGAACGACTGTCCCCTGAATTTTCCGATAGGATTCGAGCTTTCCGCAGCAGCGAAAGTGCCTCTGGAAAACCCTTTCCCATGGCGATGCACAGGTTGGACACAGAAGGCGTCAAGGCGACAATGCGCTTTTGAATGCCTGAAGTTTCAGGCTTCTGGAAATGGGCCTGAACAGCCTGCGTCAGATTGAAAATGGCTGTTTCCACATCTTGATCCTTGATTGCGCTTTCCACCATATCCAGTTGGAGGGCGGCCGCATCCTCATACTGTTTTGCCTTTAACAGCAGGTTGATAATTTCTTTCGGATTCAGCCGACCAAGCAAGTTGGCATTTTTTAACCGGTTATAAATCTCGGCGATCCGATCCGGCGAATTGAGAGATCGCAGGGTTTTTAACATCTCGGGAGAAAGCTCGGTAGTGAGCTGCAAAACATTTCCATTTGTTTTTTCTAAAAAACCAAGATGTTCTCCGCTGAGAATGAGATCAAATAATGGTCCGGGCATCAAAGGGGCCAACGTGCCGATAATATCAATCGGTAATGGGGTGCCGAATGCTTCCAGCACGCTTAAAAAGTCCCATTGACCTTCGGAAAACTCGGGCGTCTCGGGCATCGCTATTTCTCCTGCGTCTTTTTATCGATCGTGGTGGATGTCAGAATACGGGCACATCAATGCTGGTTGTTTATACGAAGCGGATTTTTTATTCAATCAGCCGAATAGCCCTTAAAAGGCGAATCGATTCGACAGACAGCACGATGGTTAACATTAGCGCAAAAATCTTACAAAAGTAAAAATAACAAGGTGATAAATATTTTTTCCGCGTTGGTTTCTGAAAAGTCACTCGCGCCGCTATCGGTATATCCGCTTATAATACGGATGGCGTGTTCTGTCAAAAGGTGTCTGCCGACTGGACTTTAATGTGTCGGACCACCGACATCTATCGTGCTTATTACGGTTAATTAATAATCAATTGAAGCTGAAATTCTTAATATTACGAATAGATAAACAGGTTTTTGTCTCTTTGGCATGCAGCTTGCTTAAAAGTCTGTCGAAGCACACGCTTCTGCTTCATGGAACCAATGCCATTCCAACAAACAGATTTCAGCATGATGAAAAAGCAGCAATCGCAGACGTTGTACCGTCTGAAGCAAGGGGGCGGGAGGAGGGAATGGTGCAAAAAAGGGAAACGAATCTTGAAAGGGAGAAACGCGCATGTTTGACAAGTTAGGGGTTGGGAGGAGGCATCCGTTATGTTGAATTTGGACAAAAACCACCCGACGGATGCGACGATTGAAGCGATTCGGCGCCGGTTTCCGGTCGAAGCGGAGGTCGATCGGATCTTGACGCGAAAGATGCGTCAACGATCCAGCGGCCATTATGCTACGGTTCACCGGGAACAACTAAAAAACGGTGTGGCGTCTTTGATACGAAGTTATCACGAGGGCCCTTTTGAAATTTCCGATGTCCGATGGCTTGGCGGAGGCGCCTCAAAGTTGCAGATGGCGTTTTCCTTATCGTGGGAGGATCCGGCGGTAGGCCGAACCACAACACCGATGGTTCTGCGGATGGAGCCCAAGGAGTCGATTGCGGAAACCAGTCGGCTGCGAGAGTTTCAGTTGATTAAGGCGTTTGAAGGGATTGTCCCTGTTCCGCCGGTTTACTGGGTGGATGCGGACGCCGAGCATCTGCCATATCCGGCGCTGATATACGGCCTTGTAAAGGGGGTTATCAAACCAACGAGCGGGGTCAGCAATGTGACGGGCATAGGAACTCATCTTGGATCACGATTGCGAAAACTCCTGGCCCCGCAATTTTTTGAACATTGGGGCATCATCCACAATCACGATTTCACCAGTGCCGATCTAACGGCCTTTGATATTCCGGAGCCCGGCACCCAGGCGGCTGAATGGGCGCTTAATTGGTGGGAGCGAGTCTGGGAGGAAGACGCCGAAGAGGATGTCCCTTTGATGCGATATGCCGCTGCCTGGCTGCGGGAGAATCTGCCCGCAGCCGATCGGTTGTCCATCGTGCACAGCGATTATCGCATCGGGAACTGCCTGTTTAACGAACAGGATGGCCGCATCACGGCATGGCTTGACTGGGAGCTCGGGCACATCGGTGACCGGCACGAGGATCTGGGGTATACCTCGGCCCGCATGCTCCAAACGACGGGGGACGGGAAAACGCCCCTGGTTGGCGGATTAATGCCTTGGGATGAGTTCTTCGAGTCTTATGAGAAAGCCAGCGGCCTGTCGGTAAATCCCAAAACCCTCTATTTCTACAGAGTTCAGGCCGCTTATAAACAAGCTGTTATCACGCTTGCAACCGGTTATCGTATCGCCCGCGGCGGCAAAACACATCAGGACGTGCTCGTGTTGTGGCTGACAGGCATTGCCGCGGGCATAATGGACGAGCTTTCCGATCTGCTCGAAAAAGGAGATTGATATGCAAATGCGCCCCGCAATTCAACTACAAAGCATCATGAAGTCGATGAAAGACACTGTTCTTCCCGCCATTGATCCAACCAACAAGCTGGCGGTGGAGCAGGGCCATATTATTCTTGGCTTGCTGAGTATCATGTCTCAACGAATGGATCTTGAATATCGCTATGACCGTGACGAGCTCGCCCGTTTGCTTCGATTTGCGGAACTTATACAGCGGCAAGCTCAGGGGGGAGGAGATACACGGACCGCTTTGCTCGATCTCAAGACGGTTGTTGCGAAGGGCGCCGATGTCCTTGATCGAGCGCGGGCTGAGCCCCTGGAGTTGGTGCGGGCGGTTCAATCCTTGCGATCCAGAATAGGGGTGGTCATTCAGGCCGTCTTTTCCGATGGCGCGTCCGAGAGTAAACAGGCCCTACACGAAGAGGTGATTGCCAATGCAAGAGAACAGTTGTTGCGTGAGCGATCATGGCTGATTATGCAAGGATGGGAAGCAAATCCGGCGGAAGTTCCTCCGATTGAGAGTCTTATCAGCGAAGTGTTATCGTAACGCTACAGAAAAACGGTGCTGTATTACCTGGAATAGGTGTCAACGGTCTGCCCCAAGATAATATGAACAAAGTACGCGTGCATTCTGGAAAAGAGTTTTTTCAGCGTATGTTTCACGGTAGCTAATCTTACTGCCGAAGCAAGCGCTGAGGAACTGCGGAACAGGGACTGGTGGATTTCCAACGGTTTCAGCGAAGGTGACAACCAAACGAAGGAGGAGAAGCTCACGATGAAAGAGAACGGCAGAAACAAGTATGATGAGGGAGGCGCCGGAAGGCAAGGGGGGGTTACGGGGTTTCTGGTACTATTGCTGGTATTGATCTGGGGAATCGGTAGTGCCGTTGCGTTCAACATTCCAACGGGAAATGACGATCTTTTCATCCGCTGGGACAACACGATCCGGTACACCCTGCAGCAACGGTTGCACGGAGCGGAGGGACGGCTTATCAGCGACATCAATTCCGATGACGGGGACCGGAACTTTGATGTGGGCATCGCGCAGAACCGGTTCGATCTTTTTTCCGAAGCGGATCTTATTTTCAAGCGTGATTACGGGGTTCGGGTCAGCGGTGCGGTCTGGTACGATGCCCGGTACGACAGCAGCTTTGATAATGATTCGGTTGCCACCTCGAATCATTTGGAGAACGGGCAGCAGGCCGTGGGCCTGAGCGACTGGGCCGACAAGTATTTTCGGGGTCCGGCTGGCGAAGTTCTTGACGCCTTTGCGTTTGGTCGGGTGAACATCGGCGAGGCGCCGGTCTATCTGAAGGCCGGCCGACACACGGTGTATTGGGGGGAAGCCTTGCTGAGCCCGTTTAACGGCATCAACTTCGGCCAGGCGCCGCTGGATCTGGGAAAGGCGACGGCCACCCCGGGCGTTGAGGTGAAGGAGGTGTTCAGGCCCTTGAACCAGGTGAGCGCCGTGGCCCAGGTGAGTAACTCCCTGACCCTGGCGGCACAATATTTTTTGCAATGGGAGCAGAATCTTGTGCCCGAAGGGGGAACCTATCTGGCCGCCACCGATTTGAACCTGAAGGACTCTGAGGTATATCTTGCAGCGCCCGGTTTCGTTCTGTTGACGCATGGCGAGGATATCGAACCCGAGGAGTACCGGGATTTTGGTGTGTCCGCCCGATGGTCACCGGAGTCCTTGCACGGGGGAACCGTCGGCTTTTATTTCAGGAACACTTCCGATCACCTGCCGCAGGCGATTTTCAATTTCGCCGATAGCACCTACCATTTTGCCTATGGAGGGGATATTCAGATCTACGGGCTCAGTTATGCCAACACGGTTTTTGGCGGCAGCATGGGTTCCGAGGTATCCATTCGCAGGAACATGCCTCTCAGGAGTGATCCGGCCAGGTATTTAGTATTCGACTCTGCGCTGCTTCCGGATGATGGCGAACTCCTTGGCGCACGAGGTGATACGTTTCACGCCACGGTTAACTTCATCGGTTTGCTGAAGCGAACCCCGATGTGGGATTCGGGCAGCTACACCATAGAGTTGAATTACAGTTCATGGATGGATGTGTCGGAGAATGAAGAGACGTTCAAAGGTCATAGCAATTACAATGACTTTGATGCGGTCACACGGGATGCTTGTACGCTCAATGTGAACTTTGGCCCGCAATGGCTGCAAATTCTTCCCGGGGTGGATGTGACCATGCCGTTTAGTGTCGGTTACGGGTTGTGGGGCGTTGCCTCGGAAATCAATAACGGCGCCAAGGGGGAAGGCAGTTGGGGCGTGGGATTCAATTTCGACATTTTCACCAAATACAAAGTGAACCTCAACTATGTTGATTTTTTTGGAGATGTTGAGCTGACAAATACCGGGGCCGTGATCAACAGAGCCGGGAACGGCGCGGGAACCGCGGGACTTCGGGACCGCGACTTTGTATCCCTGACCCTTAAAACATCCTTCTGATTCAGCATTGCCTGAAAGCGTACAGCCGGCAGCAGATGGGAAAGAATATTAGCGCACGACCTTTTTGAAAGACCCGCCACGTTTTCGTGAATGCGTCGACAAAAGGGTCTAAATAAAACAAAGGAGAATCAACGATGGTTAAAAAGATCATAGCGGTATTCGCTTTGGTGGTGGGATTTAGCGGTTACGCCATGGCCGCGCTCACGCAAGAAGAGCTCAGCCAGTTGGGCGGGGACAAGTTGACGGCGATCGGCGCCGAGGTAGCGGGCAATGCGGACGGCACGATTCCGCCGTACACGGGTGGATATACCACGGTGCCGCCGGGGTTTGACCGAAGCAAAATGATGCTTCCCGATCCGTTTGCGGATGAAAAGCCCCTTTATTCCATAGATGCCAAAAATATGGATCAGTATAAAGATAAGCTCAGTCCGTCCACCATCCATATGATAACCAAGCACGCGGACTTCCGCATCGATGTGTACCCGACTCACCGAACGGTGGCCATTCCGGATTATATAGCGGAAGGCACCAAAAGGTCGGCGGCAGTGGCGACACTTGAAAATGATGGTAAAAATCTGAATGGCTGTTGGTATGGCATTCCCTTTCCCCTTCCGAAAAACGGCCAGGAGGCCATTTGGAACCATATACTCCGCTGGTCGGCGCCCGGCGAGGAGTTTTTGCGGTATAACGCTTTTGTCATCACCTCCGCCGGCCGAAGAATATTGGCGAGCGAGGGGCATACTTATATGGAGTATCCCTACTGGAACCCCAATGCTACTGCACACAAGGATAGACACTGGATGCTTGATGATCGTTTGATTGCGCCGGCAAATCGAAACGGCGAGGGGTTGATGTGGTTTCTCAGTACGGATAAATCCCATGGGGATCCGGCCTGGCAGTATTTGCCGGGTCAGCGGAGAGTCAAGATGGCCCCGGAAATTGCCTATGACGGGCCCAATACGACCGTGGCTGGTGCTTCGACCTATGATGATGCCTTCATTTTTACCGGCAGCCCGGATCGGTATGACTGGAAAATCCTGGGTAAAAGAGAAATGCTCGTTCCCTATAACAATTACAAATTCATATATCACTCCACGCCTGATACGGCGATAGGGCCACATTTTATTAACCCCGACTATGTGAGGTGGGAACTCCACCGGGTTTGGGTTGTGGAAGGCACGCTGAAGGAGGGCATGCGGCACATTTATATCAGGCGGACCCTTTATCTGGACGAGGATAGTTGGATTGGTCTGATGGCGGACGAGTACGATAATAAAAACATGCTTTATCGGGGTATGTTTAGCGGTCTCGTATTTAATTATGATACCAAGGCCCCTTTTTCCACTACATACTATGGGTATGACTTTGTGAGCGGGATCTACTGGGTGAACGCATATTTGATGGGCCCTAACCTTTTAGTGACGATTCGACCCGATACGGTATGGAGTCCTCAATCCCTTGCAGGAACCGGAATTCGATAGGACTATTGAGGAGAAAAAGTCATGCTGAATGCGGACAAGAACAATCCAAGCGATGAGGTGATCGAAGCCATTCGGCAACGGTTTCCGGTGGAGGCCGAGATTGATCGCATCTTATCGCGCAAGATGCGTCAAAGACCCGGTGTCCCCTACTTGCCGGTGTCCCTTAAAACACTGGAAAACGGTGTGGAAGCGCTGATAGGAAGCAATCACGATGGGCGTTTTGACATTTCCGATGTACGGTGGCTGAGCGGGGGCGCTTCGAAGCTGCAAATGGCATTCACTCTGGCATGGAATAACCCGGCAACAGGAAGGACCAAAACGCCAATGGTGTTGCGTATGGAGCCAATGGAGTCGGTAGCGGAAACGAGTCGGCTGCGGGAATTTCAGCTTATCAAGGCGTTTGAAGGGATTGTGCCTGTTCCGCCGGTTTACTGGGTGGATTCGGATGCGGTCTTCCTCCCGTACCCTGGGATGATATACGGATTTGTGGAGGGCGTTACCAAGCCTTCCTGCGGGGTTAGCAATGTCTCGGGTGCGGGGATGAACGTTGGAGCCCGGTTACGTAAACAGCTGGCTCCGCAATTCATCGAACATCTCAGCATCATCCACACCTTCGATTTCACAAAATCCAATCTTACCGCCTTTAACATCCCCAAGCCCGGTACGCAAGCTGCGGAATGGGCCGTGAATTGGTGGGAGCGAGTCTGGGAAGAAGACGCCGGCGAAGATGTGCCTCTGATGCGATATGCCAATGCCTGGCTGAGGGACAATTTGCCGACCGTCGATCGCCTGTCCATCGTTCATTCGGACTACCGCATTGGCAATTGTCTTTTCAACGAACAGGAGGGACGCATCACCGCTTGGCTCGATTGGGAACTCGGGCACATCGGTGACAGGCATGAGGATCTCGCGTGGGCTACTATTTCAGCGTTGGGCCACCTGGCGGAAGATGGCAAGACCTTTCTTTGTACCGGGTTGATGCCTGAAGAGGAGATTTTGACGGCATATGAAAAAACAAGCGGTTTGACGGTAGACCGCAAGGCGCTTCATTTTTATAAAGTGCTGGTTACCTACAAACTCGTGGTCCTCTGTCTTGGAACCGGTTACCGCGTCGTAAGAGGGGGAAAGACGCATCAAGATGTACTTATCACCTGGCTGATGGGAATTGGGCCTGCTGTGCTGAACGATCTCTATCTTCTGCTTGACAAAGGCGTCTGAAATGCAACTGCGAATCGGGGATGGAACGCCGATTCCGGGCAAACCCAACGGATCGAGAGTCTTTTAAGCGCAATTTGTTAACGTTTAGAAACGAAAGGTATGAAGGAATGAAGATGGATCAATCTAATCAAAACTATGAAGGATATTGCCACGGTGACGATCCGAATTGGAGCCAGAGCTTTTACTTCAATGTTTACGACCCGAAGCGAAAAGTCGGTGGATTCCTAAGAATCGGCGTTCTGGAGAACCTCGGGGAAATGAACAACTGGCTCGTGTTTTTCATGGACGGAAAGCCGCTGTATACCAGGCTCAACATGAATTTGCCTTGCACGTCAAGTCGGCTGGATGACGGTATTGAAGTTGCCGGCATACGTGTGCTTTCACTGGAGCTGCTTAAGAAGACGCGAATCGAGTTTTCGGATCGACACTTTACGCTTAATCTGCTCTACGAAGGCATTCAGCCGATGGTTGATTGCATTTCAATGAGCTCAGATGAGGAGGGTTCGTTCGCAAGAGAAATAGCCCATGTGCACATGGAGGGAACGTTCCGCGTGACAGGATCAATTACTTTGCGCGGAGGCAAGCGTATTGAGATTGATGGCCACGGTTTTCGTGACGTCAGTGTAGGGCCGCGAAACTGGGACTCGTTGCTCTACTATACGACGTCGTGGCCCATCTTTTCAAATGGTCTTGCGTTTGCCGGGGTACACGGAATCTCAACGACCGGTCAGAGTGCCTACATGAAAATGTTTTATGACGGAAAGGAATGGGTTCGGGTCAAGAGATTTGAAGATCGAAATGAGTTATCGGAAGATGGAATAACGATTAAATCGCTGCATTGGCGGTTTTGGGATGCCAACGACCGAATGTGGGAATACACGGGGAAACCGCTTTTTGTGTGGCCTTGCCCCTTGGATACGTTCGTGGCCAACGAGCACATGATGGAGTATCGGCTCAGTGACGGCACAGTCGGCTATGGTCTTGCCGAAGCCTCTTTTCGATACGATTCCCTTAGACCCGGATTGGAAGCTGAATTGAGACTGGCAAACACCTTGCCATATCGGGGATGACGATATCTATGGAGGTTAAATTGATAACATTAGGTTGCAGGGGTTTTTCGATCGTGGAAGATAGCTGGCCCCTTATTATAGTAACCTACTCAAAGGGTCTATTCCCTAAAACCACCCGGGAGAAAAAAATGATATTCCGACATATCACAAGCGTGCTGGCCATGGCCGTCTGCATGGCATCGGCGGTCCCCTGTTCGGGAGCCGACACAACCGCCCCAACGGGCACGGCCTATGCGATGAGTTCACCGGCCCCGGAGAAGACCGGTTCCGCACAGGCCGCTTTAAACGAATTTCAAGACCCCTTGAAGACGCCGGCCAGAATGAGTGCCCTCGCGCCGGTAACGCATTTAAACGCGGTCGCCTTTGCCGGCAAACGGGTGGTCAGCGCCGGGGTGCGCG
>JAVEYW010000030.1 GCA_034003325.1 Desulfobacterales bacterium | reverse complement strand
CCGCGGCACCGGCCCGTATGGGCAGAATTCTTCCCTTGGATGTAAAGAGGATCTCTTCCGGGATATAGGTGCACATATACCCGAAAACCCGTCCCCCGTTCGCTTTCCAATCGCGAATGAAAGGGTTGTTCATTCGGGTGGAAAGACCAGTCAGTTCCGATAGAGGACTCGATCCCGATTTCGTTGTTTCTGTTTGCGCACTCATTGGCAGCTCCTGATAGGAAACGCCTCTTTCCGCCGGATAGCAACCGTCGCGGGCGCTATCCGCGGATGAAGGCCGTTTTGTTTGGGAGCATTACCGGTTTGTTAACACCTCTGGATCACACGGTGTAGGGGCGGACCTGTGCGTGCGCCCATTGCCGTTGTAGGAGCTGACCTGCGTGTCTGCTCCTGTGAATCATAGTGTGCGCTCCCCGCCAAACCAGGGCGGACACACAGGTCCGCCCCTACGTTGCCCGCGACGCCATGGATTTCGTTTTCATTAACAAACCGGTAATGCTCCCTTTCGTTTTGAGGATACCGAACAACAATAGGGGCTTATTCTTTCGGCGACCCCATCACCCGCTTTACCATAAGATCCTCGGCATTCGCCGGCGGCTGTTCAATCTCATCTTTTCTCTTCATTGAAATGGCGTCGAAATTACAGGCTCCGACGCACACCCCGCAGCCGATACACCGTTCTTGTTTTAGCACCGCCACATCGTCCACAAGCGCCAGTGCGTGGACATGGCAGCTCTCCACACATGCCCCGCAACCGGTGCAGTCATCGGATGAAATTACCGCCAAATAATTGGATTTGGCCACCGCCGTTGGAAGTTCAAGCTCATTGATACCACGCAATCCGGCACAACAGCATCCACAGCAACTGCAAATAAAAAAGGAACCATCCTGAACATTCAGGGCATTGAGCACCAGCCCCGCCTCCCTGGACCGGGCCAACACCGCCTTGGCCTCTTCCTTGGTGGCGCGGCGACCGAACTTGTTTTCAGCAAAATAGTCTCCCCAGGCATCCAAATAAATACAGGTGTCCTTTACCGGTGCGTCACACCCTTCGCCAATCAGTTTTTTATTGGTTCTGCAGATACAGTCCGCAAGGGTAATCACCACGGCCTTGTCTATCAGCTTTTCCACTTCTTCATATTGATACACCGTCATCTCCGGCGTGATGGATTGATTGACCGGCAACACGCGCAGAATCGGCGTCTCGTGGCTGAAAAGCACCTTGCCTGCCTTTTCATCATAATACCGTTCCCAAAGTTTGACATCCTCTACGGATAGCCTTCCCACCTGAAACTCATAGATACCCGGTATCATCGCCACCAAACAGTAAAGAGGCTCTTCGGTGTATACCTTGAAAATAGCCCCCTTCCCGACCATGGCATCCAGAACCACTTTGAGATCCGCCGCATCCATGCCGGCCCGTTCCGCTATGACGACGGCAGGTTCCGGAATGCCGGAAAGATGGCTTCCGAGTTCCGCCTCTTCGGGTGTCATGAGCCGCTTCAGAATCTCAATTTCCACATTGCTTTGCGTTCTGGGTGACTTGATCGGCAGACTGTCTAATTTTTTCATGAACTTTTCGTAACTGTCCATCTTACCTCCTTTTTGCAGAAAAAAATCCCATTCTTCGGAATAGATAGCACCGATAAAGCAGCTGTTTAGTGATTTGATCAACTATTATATTGTATGAATAGAAAATTCAAGCAAGCTTTCCATAAATATCTAAGCGAACAGATTTTTATGAAAATTAGCATGCTGAACGGTGCATGTCAGGGGTATTGAAGTTACGGCGCGTTGACCTCAAACGGAATCGAAAAAGAAACCGCGATGGAACCAAAACTATGCGCATCTTCCTGTCCTTTAAACTCCTTGGTTCGAACCACCTCGGTCAGCGTGATGATGAGCCGCTTGTAGCCGATTGCAAACCCGCCGGCAACATCCGCAACAAAATAATTCTTATCAATGCTGTGGCTGTCTGCAAATGTGTTCCCGTCCAAAAAAATATCGCGGGCGATCGCCTTGCCGTTGGCTGCGGCAAAAAAATAGGCCGTAAATCCTTCCCCTATTTCCAACCGTGTGCTGCCGGCGGGCCGAATCAGCGATACGCCGAAGTCTTTTGGAATGCTCCAGCCGAGCCGCCATTCCAGGCCCGAGTTCAGATAGGTATGCACATTTCCCAAGGAAGCCCCCAGATGACAAATGGCGCTGTAGTCGATTTGATCTTTTTCCGGAACATGCAAAAGCCATTTGCGCTCGAAAATAGCCGCCAGGCCCAATTCATTCTCCAGTTGATGATCCCAGCCTTCAGGTTTGTTAATATCCCGTAACTCATGGACATATTTTTGGGTATCTTCCGCAAGAGATTCCGGCCCCACAATGCCGATCTGAATCTCAACCGTATCCATGGAACCGATTCTGCCTTCTTTTAGATATTTTCGATGGTAGGCGGTGGAAAAATACGTCCATCCCGAGTAAGGCCGATCATCCCTGATCAGATCTTTCCGGGTGATATCGTGCGGCGTATACATGTTTTGGCCCAACGAAAACTCCACCTTATGCGTATAATCCGGTGTCGACTCCTCGATAAAGGGAATTTTATGTAAAATTTCAAGTCCCAGTCGTGACAAGTTTTTTCGGTTCGCGTGCGGGGATAAATCCGGGGAAATCGCACTATATTTAACGCCATTGGTATAATTGCTGTCAGTCCCGTTGAATAAGTCATTTTCGAAATGAAGGGCATGCACCCATGGATTGCTCTTTTCGGCTGAACCGGAGGCTGAATGCAATATCAAACCAACAAACGCCAAAATGAAGATCCAGAATTTTTGACTCATCCCATCGCAGCCATTTAATTTATGCATCATGCGGCAATCTCAACTTTATCCTTTGTTTTGAAGTGAAATGCAACCTCGGCAATTGAACAAAAGGTTACACCCCATGTAACCCTTTGTAACAAAACCACCTGTCCCCCGATTTGTAATTTGCCAACCTATAGGAATAGCAACAAAATTAAAAATTGGCATCGAGGCATGATTCTTGCTTTTGCGTAAAGACAATAAGGTGATCTTTCTGTTGTTCCTATTTTTTAATCATTTATTCCGGAAGTTGATGTTTCCCGAGATGTCACCGAAACCTGAATTGTCGAGCTGAAAATGAATATTCATTACATTACCAAAACAAACCGCTCTGAAGCCGCTCATGTCGCGCGAATCATCCTCAATCTTTACAAAGAAGCCGTCACCATTCATGGCGGCATCGGGCATAATCAATTTGCAACAAAATTTGATGCCTTCAAATTCCTTCAATGCGAAATCGAACCGCCATTCCAGAACCAGATCGATTTGGATACCTGCTTGTTGCGCGAAGGCGCATCCATATCGCTGCTTTGCCGCCTATTTGACACTTCCATGGTGTCCGGCATGGAAGGTGGTCATCAAGACACCCTGTTGAAACAAATAAAGCAATCCCTGAATTCGGGCGCTTTTGACAACGTTTCCCTGGCAAAAGACGCCATCCTCTTCGCCTTTGTGGACAGGGATATTTTTTTGACAAAGCTTCGACTTGTTTATGAAGAGTATGTCTTAGGGTATTTTTATAAAATCGTATCGGCCCATAGCAAGCTATCCGACCGTCTGAAACGGCCGTTGCCCGCGCAATAAAAAGGCCGGCGCCTTTTGCGCTGCGATCGCACAGCGACCGGCCGATGACACCGCAACGGTGATCTCCGACAACCTGAATTCTTTTGAAACCCGCTCAAGTGATATAGAATTTCTTAAACCGGATAAAATAGTCGATACCGGAATAAACCGTCAATATCAACGCCAGCCACAAGAAAAACATGCCGACAATATGAAAGTCGATGCCGATATACTCATAATGAATCAATAGGGGTATAATGGCGGCGATTTGAAACCCGGTTTTGTATTTTCCCAGACTGGAGGCCGAAATATCTTCGCCTTTTCCCGAAATGATATTTCGAAGCCCGGTGACCGCGATTTCACGGCCGATGATCACGCAAACGATCCATGCCGGTATCCAGTTCAGGGAAGACAGCATGATCAAGGTGCAGGATACCAGAAGCTTATCCGCCACCGGGTCCATTATCTTGCCCAACTCCGACTCCATGCCCCTTTGCCGCGCGTAAAAGCCATCGAAATAATCCGTAATGGCGGCCGCGCTGAAAAGCAAAGCCGCCACAAACGCGCTAAACCCATTGGGAAACATGAGCAGAACCACAATCCCGGGCACAACGATGATCCGAAAGAGCGTCAACGTATTGGGGTGCTTAAGAATGTCTCTGATCTTATCCGAAGGCAGCATGTTCATCATGTTCCTACTTCTTGATTGCATTGGCAGTTATCAAGCTTGATCACCACGTCCTATTTTTTGGTACTTTCCCAGTCTTTTAGAAAAGCGGCAAGCCCCTTATCCGTCAAGGGGTGGGCCGCCAGTTTGCTCAGCACATTGTAAGGGATTGTCGCGATATCGGCCCCCATCAGGGCAGCTTCAAGCACATGCAGCGGATTGCGAACACTGGCGACGATGATCTCCGTATCAAAGGCATAATTGTTATACATTTCAAGAATCTGTTCGACCAGCACCATCCCGTCCTGCGCCAAGTCATCGATTCGCCCCACGAATGGGCTGACATAGCTCGCTCCCGCTTTTGCGGCCATTAAGGCCTGAAGAGGAGAAAAAACCAGCGTCACATTGGTTTTGATTTCTTCCTCGGTCAGTTGCCGGACCGCTTTGAGTCCATCAACCAGCATGGGAATCTTTACAACGATATTCTTATGGATTTTTGCCAGCTCACGGGCCTCTGCGATCATTCCCCGTGCGTCCGTGCTGATCACCTCGGCGCTGATGGGGCCGTCCACAATCTCGCATATTTCCTGAATGACCGTTTTAAAATCACGGCCTTCTTTGGCGATGAGCGAGGGATTGGTTGTAACACCATCCACCATGCCCATGCTGGTTGCATCCTTAATCTCTTCAATATTAGCGGTATCAAGAAAAAATTTCATTCCACTTCCTCCGGTTATTCATTCGCCTGATTGCGGCCGGCTATCGGCCGGCACGGTCAATCGGCTCTTATTATGTTCCTTTGTCATGCAATGCAATAAAACTATCGCGGCATTTTTCACTACAGAAAAATAATCCCGATGATGATCAATACCCGCATTCAAGGTCCACCATATGCTGATGTTTTTCATCCTTCAGTGCATTCAACAGTTGCCGAATGGTCCGCTGCATGACGGGATGAACGGTATCGGGGGCTATATCACAAATCGGTTTTAATACAAACCGTCTTTCATGCATTCTCGGGTGGGGAATGATCAGATTCGGTGCGCTCAGCACCAGATCATCATAGAGAATAATATCCAAATCAAGCACCCGCGGCCCGAAACGAACGGGGTTCTCTTTGCGGCCCACTTTTTTTTCCACCCGTTTGAGCGCATCGAGCAGATCAAATGGACTTAAAACCGTCTTCAATCGCAACGCCGCGTTAACAAACCAATCCTGATCTCGATAGTCGACCGGCTCGGTTTCATAAAACTGAGACGTTTTTTTTATGATCACCCCTTCGAGCCCGGATAGTGACAAAATGCCATTCAAACAATTGGCTTTTCTATCACCGATATTAGAGCCGATGGATATAAATACGTTATGCGGTTCCACCTAAATCTTCTTTCATTACGGGTTGTTACCTATCGACAAGCGGTAACAGGCACCTGGCGGGACAACAGGGGAATACCCCGTAGAGCCTACGAATCCCAGGCATCCGCTTCCATTTGCCCCGTATAAATGATTCGCGCATCGCCTTCCAGATGCACTTCGGAAAACATGCCGCCAGCTTCCCGAAAATGAATATCCAGCTGAACGCCGGAACGCGTTATCACTTTCACGGGTGATTGTTTTCCGAGCTTGAGGGACACCACAAGCGCGGCGGCAATAGCGCCCGTCCCACACGCCAGGGTTTCATCCTCCACCCCACGCTCATAGGTCCGAATGGCGATTGAGCCGTCAACCTGAGGCTCGACAAAATTCACATTGGTGCCGGCAGACCCGAATCCAGGATGAAATCGAATTTGCCGGCCGAGCCCCACCACATCCATCTCCTGCAATCTGGAAATCATCACGACCACATGCGGCACCCCCGTATTGACGCGGCTGATGGGCAAGGAATCCTCCAAAATAGTCACGGTATCGTAGAGCACCAAACCGGACGGGTCCGGCATTTTCACCCGGACGCGATCTCCGGTGACCGTGGCGGACACCAACCCGGCAAGGGTTTGAAATGTCATCTGCGGGCCGGTGATAGCGTTTAAACAGGCAAACCTTGCCGCACACCGCGCCCCGTTTCCGCACATTTCCGCGGCACTGCCGTCGGAGTTGAAAAAACGCCATTTAAAATCAGCAGCTTTCGAATTTTCCACCAAAATCAACCCGTCCGCGCCGACCGATAGTTTTCGACGGCAGACCAAAAACGCAAATTCATTTAATGGCATCACTGGCAGCACTGCAGATCGGTTGTCAATGACAATAAAATCGTTACCGGCACCGCTCATTTTATAAAACGGAATCGATTTCATTCATTTCCTTTCAGTTAAATGCCGGTCATTCGTATCATCAATTCGTGACGGACGCCAAAAAAACGGATCAGGGTTGAACAGCAAAAAGATTGGAATCCTCTCCCCGCTCTTCATCGGCACCGATCAAAACCACCTTATAGGTATGGCGAAACCCGGTCTCCAGCATATCGACATATTGCATCTTCGGCGCAACACCGCCAGGAATGCTTAATTTGGCGATCGGATCAAATTTAAGCGGACAATGGTCGCAATCTCCGTCCTTCAAGGCTACCCTGGACCGATAAACCACAACCGCCGCCGGTATCCACGCATTCTTTTTTTCCTTCGCCGGTATTGTCCAGGAAAGCGTCGCCTGGTCACCGGTTATCTTGCCGGTCAGATCACGCACCGGCGCCGGTAGGGTTTGTCCCGGCGCTACCGGCATGGCTTTTACCCCACATCCAAGGATAATCAGCATCAACATGCCGAGAAGTCCGGCCAAAATTTGGGTCGGCGCCCCAACCTTTCCGTGATTTAAATTCAACCTGTCCGCCTCCCCGCGGTTATTCATTTGAAGCACCGAACAACTCATCCAGGCAATGAATCAATGCATCCACCTGCGCTTTTGAGACAATGAGCGGGGGAATAAATCGAAGCGTCTTTTCCTGAACACAATTGATCAAAAAACCCCGCTCCATGCATGCCTTCACAAAGGGCGCGCCCTCGGTTTTCAATTCCATGCCCAGCAGCAGCCCCCGGCCGCGCACATCGGCGACAATCGGGTGCTTGGCCTTTAGCGCCAGAAGTTGCGCCTTAAAATACTCCCCCGTGGCCATACACTCAGCCATGAAACTTTTATCCGTCATAGCCTTCACCACTTCAACGGCCGCCGCCGCCACCACCGGTGTGCCACCAAATGTAGAGGCATGCGCGCCCGGCCCGAAGGCCTGCGCCACCGACTCGCGCGCCAGCATCGCACCCATGGGAAATCCATTGGCAAGGGCTTTGGCCAGCGTCATGATATCGGGTGTAACCCCAAACTGCTCATAGGCAAAAAGCGTCCCGGTTCTGCCCATCCCGGTCTGTATCTCATCAAAAATCAACAGGGTGCCGGTCTCATCGCACAACTCGCGCACAGCTCTCAAATAACCGGGCGACGGGCACCGGACGCCGCCTTCTCCCTGAATCGGCTCCAATAGCACCGCGCAGGTATTTTCGCTGATCTTTCCGCGCAACACCTCGATATCGTTAAACGGCACAAAATCAAACCCCTCCAGAACCGGCGAAAAGCCCTTTTTGATCTTGTCCTGCCCGGTGGCGGATAACGTCGCCATGGTCCGCCCATGAAACGATCGGGTCATGGCAATAATGTGAAACCGGTCGGATTGACCCTTTTCGTACGCGTATTTTCTGGCAAGTTTGATGGCCGCTTCATTGGCTTCCGCGCCGCTGTTACAAAAAAAGACCCGGTCGGCGAAACTGTTCTCGGTTAATAACGAGGCCAACACCACTTGCGGCATCGTATAATAAAGGTTCGATACATGAAGCAGCGTTTTTGCCTGTTCGGCAACCGCCGCCGCAATTTTCGGATTGGCATGGCCCAGGTTGCACACGGCGATGCCCGCAACAAAATCGAGGTACTGCCTTCCCTCGGTGTCCCAAAGCGTGCACCCCTCTCCACGCGCGATCACGATGGGAATCCGTTGGTATGTATTGGCGATTACCGTATCGGCCTGTTTGATAATGTCTTTGCTCATGGTATCACTTCCGTTCCGATTCCTTTTTCAGTCAAAAGCTCGAGTAACACCGCGTGCCGCTTGGTGCCGTTGATGATATGCACTTTCCCGACGCCGTTTACCACCGCATCCCGGGCGTACTCGATCTTGGGGATCATACCGCCGGAAATGGTGCCATTTTCAATCAGGCGAGAAACGTCCCCCAGCGGAATCGTGCTGAGAAGCTTTCGTTCCCCGTCCAGAACCCCGTCCACATCCGTTAAAAAAATCAATTTCATGGCCGAAAGCGCCATGGCCACATGACTGGCCACGGCATCCGCGTTGATATTGTAGGATTCCCCGTGCTCACCGGTTCCGACCGGCGCGATGATGGGGATAAACCCTTCACCGGCAAGCGTCTCGATCAGGCGCGAATTGATGCTGACCACTTCGCCCACATGACCTGGGTCGATGATCTCCGGCGGCGTATCGGCACTTTCCCGATGCACCATGCGAAGTTTTTTGGCCTGGATTAACCCTGCGTCTTTTCCACTGAGTCCGACCGCCTGCCCGCCCTCCTGATTCACACGGGAAACAATGGCATGATTGACCAGCCCCCCCAGCACCATCTCCACAACATCCATGGTTTCCCGGTCGGTCATTCGCATGCCTCGGACGAATTTGGGTTCAATCCCCATTCGCTCCATGACCTGTGAAATTTGAGGCCCCCCGCCGTGCACCACGACCGGATTGGCGCCGACATATTTCAACATAGCGACATCCTTCGCAAAATCTATTTTCAGCTGTTCATCCACCATGGCGTGTCCACCGTATTTGATCACGACGGTTTTTCCGGAAAGCCTGCGAATATGCGGAAGCGCCTCAATTAATATGTCCGCCACACTTTGGGTCATCGGTTGTCTCCTTGAAAATACAGCTCATAGCTCATAGCTGATAGCTGATAGCTGATAGCTGATAGCTGATAGCTGGTAGCTGATAGCTGGTAGCTGATAGCTGGTAGCTGGTAGCTGTTAGCTGGTAGCTGTTAGCTATGAGCTATCAGCTATGAGCTATCACCTATAGTATATACCGGCTCAAGTCTTCATTATCCTTGATGCCCTTGAGCTTTTCCGCCACAAACGCCGCGGTGATCAAGATGTCGGTATTGGGCGTGTCCGGCGCATCGAACAAAATATCCTCCAGCAGGCATTCCATAATGGTGTGCAGGCGCCTGGCGCCGATATTCTCGGTTTTGGCGTTTACCTCTTCGGCTATTTGCGCAATGTCGTTCACGGCCGCGTCTTCAAAACGCACCCTGACCCCTTCGGTTTTTAACAGTTCAGGATACTGGATCAGCAGCGCATTCTTCGGTTCTTTTAGAATGCGAACAAATTCAGCGGCTCCCAGGCTCTTTAGCTCCACGCGAATGGGAAAGCGCCCCTGCAGTTCGGGAATAAGATCCGACGGCTTGCACACATGAAACGCGCCCGACGCAATAAAAAGGATATGATCGGTTTTCACCGGTCCGTATTTGGTGGAAACGGTGCTTCCTTCCACAAGGGGTAGCAGATCCCGCTGCACGCCCTCTCTGGAGACCTCCGGGCCATGCCCCCCACCGCCCTTGCTGACGATCTTGTCAATCTCATCCAGAAACACAATGCCGGATTGCTCGACTTTTTCGATGGCCAGTTTAACCACTTTCTCCATGTCGATCAGCCCCTGAATCTCTTCCTGCACGAGCAAGCTCATGGCCTCTTTGACCTTGACCTTTCGCCGTTTCGTGTTCTTGGGCATCAGGGAGCCGAACATGTCCTTGAAATTGATTCCCATTTCCTCCATGCCCACATTGGAAAAAATTTCCACCACCGGCATGCTTCGGTCCGGCACATCCAAATCCACATAGCGCTCATCGAGCTTTCCGGCGCGAAGCATGGCGCGAAGCTTTTCGCGGGTTGACGCCCCGGTCGTTTCCACCTCGGGCGCTACGCTATCAGGAAACATTAAAACGTCGGACCCGTACTCGGACGCCGGCGGTGAAGGCGCTTTGGGCAACAGCAGATCCAGCAACCGCTCCTCCGCCATCTGTTGGGCCTTTTCGCGCACCGATTCCTGCTCGCGAACTTTAAGCATATTGAGGGTAACCTCGAGCATATCGCGAATCATCGACTCGACGTCCCGGCCCACATACCCCACCTCGGTAAACTTCGAGGCTTCCACCTTTATAAAGGGAGAATCCGTCAACCGGGACAGGCGCCGGGCGATCTCGGTCTTTCCAACCCCCGTGGGGCCAATGAGGATAATGTTTTTAGGCGCGATTTCATCTCTGAGCTCGGGCGGCACTTGTTGCCGACGCCACCGATTCCGCAGGGCAATGGCAACGCTGCGTTTGGCCTTGTCCTGGCCGATGATATATTTATCCAACTCCCTGACGATTTCTGCCGGTTTAAGATGACTCATAATAAATATTCCACGCTCAGTCTCCCTTTACTCAAGGGCCTCAATGGTTAATGTCTCATTGGTGTATATGCAAAGAGAAGCGGCAATTTTCATGGCCTCCCTGACAATGGGCACGGCCTCTAAATCCGCATGCCGCACCAGTGCGGTTGCCGCCGCCTGCGCCGCCACACCGCCGGAGCCGATGGCGATGACCGCTTCATCCGGTTCAATGATATCCCCGCTTCCCGAGATCAGAAACATGGTCTGGTTATCCGCAGCGATCATCATGGCTTCCAGTTTGCGAAGGTATCTGTCCATCCGCCACTCGCGGGCCAACTCAACGGCGCTGCGGGTCAGATTTCCGTTATACTGTTCCAGCTTTGCTTCAAACTTATCGAACAGATTCAACGCATCGGCCGTGGCGCCGGCAAACCCCACGATGATTTTATCGTTATAGAGCCGCCTGACCTTTCGGGCATTGTGCTTGATGATGTTATTCTGAAGCGTCACCTGCCCATCCCCCGCCACCACCATTTTGCCCTTATGCCGAACCGCCAAAATAGTGGTTCCGTGAAAATCCATCACCATATCGTGTCACCCTTTTCAAAAAATTTAACCGCGCCCGATAGTTCCAGCCCATTCCTTCTTCCCAACGGTTGCTTCCTTGGCCGTCGCCACAGTGAAAACGCGTCAATTTTGAGCCTTTTCACAAAACAGCTCATCATGTCGCGTTTTACGGCTCCCTATATAAATTAGCCGAGGTATTGCGTCAACCATTCTCGGGTATACCATCAATTATCCAAACCGTGTCACGTTACCCCTTTTCAAACGGATTGGCAAACGCACATTCCATAAGCGGTTAACCCAAGAATGCCGATCAAATGGATTGACGTCGATAAAAAAATGAAGTATCCGATCTTTCAATATAAAACAAGCAAGTTAACCTACGGGATCACTTCGGTGTTCGGAAAATCGCCAAAGGAAACCATCAGTTGAACCTATCATCCACCCGCCCGGAACGAGCCGACTTTTCCCGGCTGAAACTCTTCTTAGCGCTTTCCAGAACGTCCCACGGCGTGCTGGATATGGCAACCCCCGCCTTTGCGGCATTGTTGTGGTTAGGCGCTTTTCCCCCATGGCACATCATGGTACTGGGTCTGATAACGACCTTTGCCGGGTACACGGCCGTGTATGCCTTAAATGATGTGGTGGACTACCGGATCGACCGGGAAAAAATTCGTCAAACCGGCCTTCCCGGCCATGGTGGGGATCTGGATGCATTATGGGTCCGCCATCCCATGGCGCAAGGATTACTCAGTTTTCGGGACGGTGTCGTCTGGGCAGCAGGCTGGAGCGTGGTTGCACTGATCGGCGCAGCTTTGTTAAACCCGGTCTGCGTTATTATTTTTGTTCTTGGTTGCCTGCTTGAGGCGCTTTATTGCCTGCTGTTGAAAATCAGCCATTCCCGGGTAATCATCAGTGGCGGCGTCAAAACCTCCGGCGCCGTTGCGGCGGTTTTCGCCGTGGACCCATCGCCGGGCCTTGAATACCTCGTGTGTCTAATCCTCGTATTGTTTTTCTGGGAGATCGGCGGGCAAAATATCCCCAATGACCTGACCGATATTGAAGAAGACCGTGCCGTGAACGCCAAAACCGTCCCGGTAAGGTTCGGCTCGAATATCTCTCTTAAGATCATTCTGGCCGCGCTTTCTTGTGCCGTCATAATGACGCCGGTTTTGTTTCTGTTTTCCAACGCGCCATTTGAATTTTCCTATCTTGTCGCAGCCGTAATAACTGCAGGGTATTTTCTGATTTTCCCCGCTGTTCGACTGGGGCAATCCAAGAGAATGGTTGACGCCATGGCGCTTTTTAATAAGGCCAGTTATTTTCCATCGGCAATGCTTTGCATTGTGTTGATCAAGCTGATGATATAATCACCGGAAACGGATAAGGATATTATGAAGACATTTCATCCCGAAGCATTAGCGACCTGCGACGGCCAAAACGGCCAACCGGTTTACATCGCCCATAAGGGGCGCGTATTTGATGTGACCCACAGCAAATTATGGAAAAACGGGCTTCACATGAAACGCCACCACGCGGGCAGGGATCTGACAGCGGACATTCTGGCAGCGCCTCATGGCGAGGAAATGCTCGCTCGCTACCCGCAGATCGGTATTATCGGGCCCACATCGACCGATGAGGACGTCAAAATTCCGGCTTTGCTTTCCCGGTTGCTGAGAAAGTTCCCCTTTCTCAGGCGCCACCCCCACCCCATGACGGTGCACTTTCCGATCGTGTTTATGACGGCGGCCCCGGTTTTTACAATTTTGTATCTGATTACGGGCGTGGCTTCGTTTGAAACCACCGCCTTTCATTGCCTGGGTGCCGGCATTCTCTTTACGATAGTGGCTATTTCGACCGGCCTCTACACATGGTGGCTGAACTATCTGTCAAAGCCGACCCGGCCCGTAATGATTAAAAAACGGCTGTCTTCAGTCATGCTGGTTGTTGCCTTTATTGCTTTTTTTATGCGCATTACGCATCCAACGGTCCTCTGTGAATTTAACGGACTTCGAAGCGTGCTCTATTTATTGCTTCTGCTGGCGCTTCTTCCCATGGTAACGATCATCGGATGGTTCGGCGCACAATTAACATTTCCGCTTGAAAAAGAGTAAGACATTTGATTCAAAGGTGGGCTTACACGAGAATTTATTCGGTCCTAAACTGTATTTTCCCAGCATTGTCGAAGTTTTTGCCATCCTGGAAAAAAATCTGAATGAACAGATATGGGGCATCATGGCCTTTACTGAGCATATCATATTATATTTGTTTTATTTTTTTTATTGTTACCCAGTGGCATGGCATTTGCTCGAAAAATACCAATTGCCGTTAGCCGCTCACCGCTATGCGTTCCTATCGGCATTTCATGGAATTTATTTGTTATTTGGTCACCGGCAATCATACGCCCAAAAGCTGTTGCCGAAACATCAGGGTCGGTTTTTAACGAACAACTAATTGTGTGCTCTCGAAGGAGGAAAATGAATGAAAGACTCAATGGTATCGCTTGTGGTTACAACCATAATGGGAGTGCTCCTCTTAATTCCGAAATTATCCGGCGCTGCGGATTTAAATCAGGAAGAAATCTTAAGACAGCTAGAAATGTTGAAAAGCCAAATTCAAGCGCAGCAGGCGCATATCAATAAACTGGAATCGATGCTAAGCGAAAAGGCGGACAAAAAGGCCGAGGAGAAAGATGGGTCTAAACCGGCCGCTGCCGTTACACTCAAGAACACGGTAATTGATGGATTGGAACTTTCGGGAGATCTGAGAGTCCGTTACGAACTCCGGAATTTAGACGATCCGAATGGCCCCACGGATAATCGGGATCGATTCCGTCATCGCGTTCGCCTCGGCGGCGTATGGAAAAATAAAACCGAAAACTGGGAGGTCGGCGCCGGTTTGGCTACGGGCGGATCTGATGCCACCAGCACCAACCAGACCTGGGGCGAAACCTCCGATTTTGAAACCGGCGATATCCGGTTGGATTATGCCTATGCCAAACACAAAATCAGTGATTTTGCCTTTACGCTCGGTCAGCAAAAAAACCCCTTGCTCGGTTCCTGGGTCATTTGGGACGGCGATGTCCGGCCGACCGGACTAACGGCACAATATGCACACAGCCTTGGCCTGTTCGCCACGGCCGGTGCCTACAACGTTCGTTATTATATCAATAGTAACGGCAAAGGCGCCAATACCGCCATGCTGTATGCCGGTCAACTCGGCTATGAGCAAAAATTCGGGGACATCTCAGCGGTAATCGCTGCCGGATACCAGCAGTATGACAGCGTTTTCAGCAACCATGAAGCACCGAATCCCGATTATGATTTCCAAGTCGGCGACATCTATGCGGAAGTTACCGTTCCCATCGGCATGGTGGAACTTGCCTCCTACGCTCAGATCTGGCAAAATTTTGGTGTTGACGGTCCGGTCGGATCGGGCCAACAAGGAGGCGCGCTGGATCCCAATGATGAGGACCTCGGCTGGATTGTGGGGCTGGAAGCAAAATTAATGGCGTTTACTTTGGGATATTCCTATGCCGTTATTGAGGCAGATTCTATTTATCGGGGTCTGATCGATGCGGATTTCGGCACAGGCCTTAACGGTACGGATGTGGAAGGCCATAGGCTGTCCGGATTTTATAACCTGACCAAAAACTGGTCCGCCGGTGTCATTGCCCAGTTTTTTAAGGCAGAAGAGCGTAAGCAAAAAGCAGATGCGGATCTCTATCAAGTGGACGTTCAATACAAATTTTAACCAGTACCCTCTCAATTCAATGCTGTTGAATCATAATGTGTGCCCTGGCGGTTGTTCCGGCACTCAGTCATGATTTGAACATTCACCATCGAAAAGTAAAAAAACGCGGGGACCCCGGATGTCAGCCTATGACACCGGCACCCGCGTTTTTTATGTGATCGCCGCAGGCATCACTTCACCCCCAGGTGAATCACCGAAATGCCGTTGGTTTGCCGCCGAAAGTTGACGTGATTAAATCCGATACGCGATAAAATATCGCTCAACTCATCGGGCATGGGAAAGGTTCTGATCGATTCGGGCAGATGCGTATAGGCATTTCGGGATCCGGCCATCAACTCGCCCAGCAACGGCATGATATGGAAGGAATAAAAATCGTAGAGATACCGGAACCACCGATCGGTCGGCTTGGAAAATTCAAGGCACATCAGCTTTCCTCTGGGCTTCAATACCCGGTACATCTCTTCAAACCCTTTTTCCATGTGCGTCACGTTTCGAATGCCGTAACCAACCATGGCGGCATCAAAGCAATTATCCGGGAAGGAGAGTTCCTCGGCATTTCCTTCCACGGCGGTGATTCTGCGCCCCATCTTCGATCGCGCGATTTTATCCCGGCCGGCCGCTATCATGGCCCGATTGATATCATAAATCGTCACCGCTCCCCGGGTGCCCACCTTTCTGGCAGCCAACAACGCCAGATCCCCTGTGCCGCCGCACACATCGATCACCCGATCTCCGGATCGAAGCCCCATTCTGTTCACCGCCTCGCGCTTCCAGATATGGTGAATGCCGAAGCTTAACAAGGTATTCATAAAATCATATTGTTTTGCCACCGAATTAAAATGCCGCAGCACCCATCGGGTTTTCTCATGTTCCGGTATGCGCCGATACCCGAAAAAGGCCTCCGGCTCAGGTTGCCCGTGTTGCGCTTTCCGGAACTTATCCCCCATGTCGCTCAACCAAAACTTCTTTTTGCCCATCATCAAAACGCCACTCCTTTTTCAAAGGCGAAAAATTCAATACCGCTACTACAGCCAACGCCATTCGCTGATATCAAACTGAAGGGGAAATATCCACTCTAATCCGGCAAAGCCGGATGCTGGAAGGCGAGAAGGCTTGGAGGCCAAAGACCTTTTTCAATGATGCATTTTATTTCGTGCTGGTTTCTGATAACGGGTCCAAACCGGTTATCTGAGATCATAGCGGTTCCCCATGATCGCGATCCGGCCTGGCTTGAAAAAAAAGCGGAAATTATTTATAAAGGGGCAAAAAGCCCACTTTAACTGAACAGGGAGATCACACTTGTGAACAAAGCCTACAAATTCGACCTCTTACCAGAAACATGTTCGAAAAAGCGTGTATCATTGGAGAAGGTTGTTAACTGCCAAGCATCCCAACATCCCAGCCGCCCAGCTTCCGGCTTTGCCAGGTTAGGTGTTATGTTTCTAATGTTGCTATCTTTTACATTTTTCAAAAGCGGTCATATCACCGCAGAAACAACCGCCTCACCCCCTTCCCCGTGCGACATACACCAGCGGGCCTGCACGCAACCGCTTTCCGGCGGCGTTGGAACAGTCACGCTGAATATTGCGCCAAAACCAGTAAAAGCAATGGCGGATCTGACCTTTACGGTCCAACTCGCCGGCAATTCCTCGAAAGCGCCTCTCTATATTGATCTTGACATGCCGGGCATGAAAATGGGGCAAAACCGGGTCGAATTGAAACAACATTCGGACGGATCTTACACCGGAAGCGGGGTCATCGTCCGTTGTCCCAGTGGTAAGACCTTATGGCAAGCCACCGTCACCGTGCCCGGCGCGGGAACGGCCGCCTTTGTTTTTAATGCCGTTTATTGAGCCGGGAATGCTGTTCTGGACTTTTTTCATCACCGGATTTTCGGTAGGCTTCGGCCACTGCATCGGCATGTGCGGTCCCATTGTGGTATCGCTGTCTTTGAGCCTGAAAGAAAAACCGCTGTGGCTGCCGCATCTGCTTTATAATGCCGGACGCGTTACCACCTACGGCCTCTTGGGCACGCTGATGGGATTTACCGGCTCATTTACGGGAACAGCAGCCCGATTGGCTGGCGTGCAGCAATTTGTGATGATTTTTACCGGTGTTCTCATCGCGGTAATGGGCTTAATGATGGGGGGATGGCTCCCCATCGGACGACTCTTTCAGGACAATTGCGACTCTCCGGGATTTATTCAAAAGGGATTTCAAAAACTCTCCCACACATCTTCCCCCGCGTCTTATTTGCCGCTTGGGTTGTTACTGGGGCTTTTGCCGTGCGGACCGGTTTATACCGCCTTGATTGCCGCCGCCAGAGCCGGCATGGAAAGTTCATCTCATTGGCGAGGGGCGGTGACCGGCATGAGCCTCATGGGTGCTTTCGGCCTCGGCACCATTCCGGCCATGCTCCTGGTCGCCCGCCTGGCGAGTATGGGCTGGCTGACCAAACGGCATTTGCTCTATCGCTTCAGCGCAATGATCATGGTTCTCATGGGCATTATTTTTATTTACAAGGGCATTCGATGGTAGATCGCCCGCACAACTTTTCAGCTTTCAAACTATCAGCCATCAGCTATTAGCTATCAGCCATCAGCTATCAGCTATCAGCTATCAGCTTTTCACTGATGCACGCCACACTCTTTTTCGTACATGATGTCTGCCGGAAGGTCCTTCCTTGCCTGCTCGCGATTCACCAGAAAGTCGCAGCGTTCGTTTTCAGCGATTCCGGCATGGCCTTTCACCCATTTAAACACCACGTCGCGCTTTTCGGTCAAAGCAAGCAATTGCGCCCATAAATCGGCGTTTTTGGCTTTTTCGGTCGGGGTCCGCATCCATCCCTTGGCTCGCCAGCGTCTGGCCCACCCTCTGGTGATGCCGTCCACAACATATTTTGAATCGCTATGCAAGATAATCGGACCGTCATGCGCCGACTCCCTTAGCGCCACAATACAGCCCATCAACTCCATGCGGTTATTGGTCGTCAGGCGATAGCCACCGGAAAATTCCTTCCTCCGGCCCTTATAAAGCTGCACCACCCCATAACCGCCGGGTCCGGGGTTTCCAAGACTTCCGCCATCGGTGTAGAGAATCATGGCATCCGTCGAATTTTCACGCTGGCTCACGGTTCGCGGTTCACGCACTGGAACCTGAGATGCTGCGGGCCGACAGGTCGTCAGGTGCTGCTTTTCAGCAAGCCACTGCTCGGCTTCCTCGCGCGTGAGAAAGCCTTTAAACACCGCACGGGGAAACCCGTCCACCTGCTCAAAAGCGCCCCCATTGCCAAACCAGGTAGTAAAAATACCCTTTTCCCGTCCGTTAGCAACCGCATAGAATTTTTTTTGTGACATGCCAAAACGACCTAAACAATATAAACCGCTGATGACCCGAGATATGAAATAGACCGAACCAATGGTCTCCGTCTCACCTTTTGGCATTTATGGCCGGCTTCGGTCAACGTAATTGTTCAGGGCGTTCGAGAGCAAAAAATTAAGCGAGCCAGATCAGAGCGAGTTTTTGTTCTTTGAAATAACGTTTGATGGCGTTAACCAGCAGTGGGGACACCGCCAAGAAGCGTGTGCGACAGGTCTGTTTGAGCGAAAATATCTATTCCACCCACCGGTCGCCTCTGTCGCTTTGAGTACCTATTACTGCGCTTTCTCCACAGCACGCCAATTGGCCAAAGGACAACAGCGACCTTCAAAATACATGGAGGTGACATCGTGGAGGGCCAGGGTACCGTTTGCAACGGTGCCTTCTGGCCAATGCGTTTTCAATAGCCTCCTGGCCCTCAAAAAGCCAATGCATAGCCCCGAGCATATCGTCTTCATCAGCTTCCCTGAAATCCAGCTCTTCGCCCAGGCTGAAAAAGGCGGTTAGTAGTGCCAAGTCCCTTAAGGTGGCCAACTTGGAGACAGGCTCGATTATGCGAAAAACGATCATTGTCAGTATAAGTGACAGCTGTCTGCTTTTTTGGGTGCCTACACAATTTACGCCGGGAAATAGTCAGATATTCTGCTCTACACTTTGCGATAGGGAACATAAATTGGTTCCCACATGCACCCCTTCACATATGCTTTCAGGTCTTTCTCGTGCAATCGATGTTTGGCATCCGTTTTGATTATTTCTTTCAATACTTCAAAGGTCACATGTGCAGATATTTTTCTCAGATCCTTTATCGGAGGGAAAACGATCCCTTTTTCCATATCGGCGTGAGAAACGCATTCTGCCAGCGCATAGGAGGCTGTGGTAAACATATCCATGGTGATTTCTTTTGGCTTTGATAGAACCGCTGCGAATCCAACGCCCGGGAAAATAAACGCATTGTTTCCCATAGCAATTCGGCAGGGGCTACCCTCATGGCAAACGTTATCAAATGGGCTACCGGTGGCCACGATGGCCCGTCCGTTACTCCAGGCGTAGACATCGTCCGGGATTGCTTCACAATTGCCGGTCGGATTGGATAATGGAAAAACAATAGGGCGGTCGGTATATGTCAGCATCTTCTCGATATGATTCTTTTGAAATGAGCTCTTGACGCCGCAGACACCAATGAGGACGGTAACTGGCACATGGTCGATAAGATCCGCTAAGGAGAAATTCGCGGAATGCGCCAGCCCCCAGGAAGCCGCCATGTCCAATGGTTTTGCAAACCGCCTTTTGTACCCTTCGAGATTTTTCCTGTCATTAAAAACCACGCCGTGGGAATCCAGAATGAAGATTTTCTCTCTGGCGGAGAGGTAACTGCAGCCCTCCTTGATCAAACCGGCGTAAATCTGTTCGGCAATACCGACACCGCCGGCGCCGGCGCCATAGATGGCATACACCTGATCTTCAATGCGTTCTTTTTTTATTTTGACAGCATTGATCAAACCCGCCAAAACCACCGCCCCGGTCCCCTGTATGTCATCGTTAAAGGAGGGAATCCGCCTTCTATAGGTATTAAGGTTGTTAAATGCGTTTTCCTTGCTAAAATCTTCCCATTGTAAAACCGCTTTTGGAAATAGCCGACTTACTTGGCTAACAAATTTTTCGATAAGAAGCTCATATTCCTTTCCGCGAATTCGCTTTCGGGGGAAAGCGATTTTGTCCGAAGTCTGCCTGCTGGATCCGCCGGTATTGCATGCCGACAACGGCGGCCCACAAAAAGGCTTTACCATGAGGGCCAAGCTCGAAGACCTGGGCGTAACACCGTCCTATAGTCGCCCACGGGTGAGCAACGATAACCCATATTCGGAGTCCCTTTTTCGCACATGTAAATATCGCCCGGAATATCCGAGAGCCGGTTTTGCAAACATCGAGAAAGCCCGTCAATGGGTCAGCAGTTTCGTCTGCTGGTACAATGAAGAGCACCGTCATAGCGAAATCCGGTATGTCACACCGGCCTAACGCCACAGAGGAGAAGACCTGGAAATTCTGTCCAACCGCCGCAGGGTTTACCAGCTGGCGAAACAACACCGGCCCGAACGGTGGTCCGGAAAAACCCGCAACTGGGATCGAATTGAGCAAGTATGGCTCAACTGTCCGAACGATGCGGAAACCCGATTCTCAGCGGTTTCGAAAGCTGCATGAGGAGAATAATTTTTCAAAGATCAATAGATAAATTGAGATGATGACAATCATCTCTTAGCTGCCAGAAAAGCCGGAAGCATAGGCAATGTCAAGGGCGCGGAGCTTCGCGGAGCGTTTATCTCGACCCTTGATATTGCCTATGCTGGAGGCTACCCCAAAGTTCATCGTGGGGATCGCCTCCGCAATTAGAGAAGTTTTTTTTAAAATATGCGACATCTATCTTGAAAAACGGCGACACCCTACACAGGCGCTTAAAATGATATCGGCACAGTCTTGTTAAGGCCTCCAATTACATGCTCCAAACTTGATCTATTGTGTGCTCTTATAGCAGCAATAGCTTCATTCGAATCTTTCGTCATAAAGGCCTTAAAAATCCGTCTGTGCTCTTTAATTGCATTCTTAATTCGCTCATCGCCCAGATAATTCGGCCCGGATTTCAAGGCGAGCCTTTCCAAAAGGTTTCTTAGAACTTTTAAAATTACAGTCTGATGACTATATTCTGCAATTTTTAAATGATATTGCATATTCTTTAACATATTGAGTCTACGAGATTCCACTTCGGTAAATGTTTTCTCATACTCAGCAATGGATTCCTTAATATATATTAAATCTTTCTCTCTTATATTTTTCATAATCGCCGGAACAATCGCCACTTCAAGGGCCTCTCTGGTCTGATATATTTCCGCGACCTCTTTCTCTGTAATCTTGCCAACAAAATACCCCTTATGGGGCTCATAGTATACAAGCTCGGTACTTTCTAATTTGTTCAGCGCCTGAATAACAGGCGTTAAGCTCATATGTAGTTTTTTCGCAAGATCCCCGTAAACCAATCTCTGTCCAGGTGCCAACTCTTTGTAATAAAGCATATTCTTGATGGCATCGTAAGCTTCTTCTACGGGTCTATTTTTTTGATCAATTGAACTGTTTTTGATATTTTTTTCACTAACCACTGGTATCATATTTCACCATCATTTTTGACCGTTATATGTTAATTCTAAGTTGCGTCCCCATAAAAATACTAATATATATAAAGTCACATCCTTACCCTTGACCAGTTTGGGGGTGGTCATTGATAGAATGGCGCGCCAGGTAGATGCCGCTCCGTGGAAGCATTTGAGAAGCGTAGGGGCAAGCACCACCAGTTTATATCGGTTGACAAAGAAAAAACCTTTCTTGCACCTAGCTTTGAAAAGGCCCACCAAGGTGGTGTCTTGATCGTCCCACTTATCCATTCCCTCTGTGCCAATGAAAGGTGAGACACCGACCTTGCCTATATGACTCTGAGAACGATTTCCGCTATATTATAAACAATGCCGTTTCCTTAAGGAACTTAAATGCGTTAATACTTTAAAAATACAATCTGTTATGCTATAAATACATTGTTCTTTTGTATCAGTAAAAAATTCAAAAAAAGGAGAGAACAATGCTCAAAAAC
>JAVEYW010000029.1 GCA_034003325.1 Desulfobacterales bacterium | reverse complement strand
GCTTGAAAAGCGTGGTGCAAATGCCTGAAAACGCCTCCTTTTATGTGCAAGGCGTTCTTGCGGGTGCTCGCCGGATTTTTTCCAAAACCATTACGCTCATTGAAAGTTCAAATCCCGAGCACCAACGGCTGGCCGTCTCATACCAGTGGCGTTACTCGTATTCCGTGGTAAATTAAGAACCTTTTTATTTACATAATGTTCATCGACTCATAGAGAGGACAATATGAAAATTCATGAGTATCAGGCAAAAGAATTATTTAGAAAGTACAACATTGCGGTACCCAAAGGCGCCGTGGCCAGTACGCCCGTGGAAGCGGTCAAAGTGGCCGACACCCTGGGCGGCTATCCGGTGGTGGTAAAGGCCCAGATCCATGCCGGCGGCCGAGGAAAAGGCGGCGGTGTTGTTCTGGCAAAATCTGAAAATGAGGTCTCCAAAGCCGCTGGTAGAATTTTAGGCATGAAGCTGATTACGGCGCAAACCGGACCGGAAGGCCAAGAGGTCAAAAAAGTACTGGTGGAGCAGGGACTTGATATCGCCAAGGAGCTTTATCTGGGCATTCTACCGGATCGGGCGTCCGGCAAGAATATCATTATGGTATCCGAAGCCGGCGGAATGAATATCGAAGAGATTGCTGAAACAACACCGGAAAAAATCGTCAAGATCTATCTGCATTCAGCGGTTGGACTGCAGCCCTTTCATTGCCGGCGAGCGGCGTACGGGCTTAATTTGGCGCCAACCGAGATAAAGCCTTTTATGACCTTGCTTGCGCAGGTGTATTCTGTTTTTGAAGATTACGATTGCGGGCTTCTCGAAATCAATCCACTGGTTGTGACAAAGCGGGGCGATATGGTTGTTTTGGATGCCAAGGTGACTTTTGATGACAGCGCCCTGTTTCGTCATGGGGATATCGTCGAATACCGGGATCCGGACGAGGAAGATCCTCTGGAAGTGGAAGCATCCAAATACAACATCAACTATATCCGGCTGGACGGCAATGTGGGCAACATGGTCAACGGGGCTGGGCTTGCAATGGCCACCATGGATATCATCAAACAGGCCGGAGCCAGGCCCGCCAATTTTCTCGATGTCGGCGGCGGCGCCAGTGCCGAGATGGTGGAGAACGGCTTTCGTATTATTCTAAGCGATAAAAATGTGAAGGCGATTTTGATAAATATTTTTGGCGGCATTCTTCGATGTGATGTGTTGGCCAATGGTGTGGTAAAGGCTGCCCGGGAGATCGGCGTCAAGATTCCTGTTGTGATTCGCATGGAAGGCACCAACGTGGAGGAGGGCCGAAAAATACTGGCCGAATCGGGATTGGACCTGATTACGGCGGTTGATTTGACCGACGCGGCCAAGAAGGTGGCTGAATTGGTGGCCGAATAACACAAAAATACTTCCATCATGAGGTAAAAAATGAGCATTTTTGTAGATAAAAACACGAGGGTGTTGGTCCAGGGCATTACCGGAAGAGAAGGGCAATTTCATACGCGCCAATGCGTAGCCTATGGGACCAACGTTGTGGCGGGTGTGACGCCCGGAAAGGGTGGGCAATGGGTGGACAGGGTTCCGATCTTTAATACGGTCCATGAAGCCGTCCAGAAGACCGATGCGAATTGTTCCCTGATTTTTGTTCCACCGCCTTTTGCAGCCGATGCCATCATGGAGGCGGCCGATTCCGATATGGAGTTGATTGTTGCCATTACAGAGGGCATTCCCATTATGGACCTGATGAAGGCAAAGGGGTTGGTGGACAGCCGGCAGAGCCGATTGATCGGGCCCAATAGTCCGGGAATTATTACGCCCGGGCAATGCAAGGTGGGCATCATGCCCGCCGCGATCCATCTGCCCGGCGGGCCGGTCGGCGTGATTTCACGCTCCGGCACCCTGACCTATGAGGTGGTGCATCAGCTCACGAAAGTTGGCCTCGGGCAGACGACCTGCGTGGGGATCGGTGGAGATCCGGTCTGCGGAACCACGTTTATTGATTGCCTTCGGGCGTTTGAAATGGACGAGGAGACCAAGGGCATTGTCATGGTGGGTGAAATCGGGGCTACGGCTGAAGAAAAGGCCGCCGCTTTTGTCAAGGCCCATGTGACCAAACCGGTGGTCGGATTTGTGGCGGGCTTTACGGCGCCGCCGGGACGCAGAATGGGCCATGCCGGCGCCATTATCAGCGGGGCCAGCGGCACGGCTCAGGCCAAGGTGGACGCCATGCGGGCCGGGGGCATTCATGTCTGTGAAAACCTAGGTAAATTGGGTGAACTTTGCCTTGATGTTTTTAAATAAGCGCCGCTTTCGTCTATGCTGTCTCTTTCGTGCACGTGAACGGGGGGCGTTAACGGAACAGGGAAAGGCTTGCCAAGCAACCGCCGCATCGATATAACGAAAACAAACGTTCGGACCACTTTCAAAAGACTCGAACAAGATTTACTGATGCAACGGCCCCAAACGGATAAGGAACTACCATGCACGAAATGGGTATTGCCATGCAGATTATCGAAATCGCCGCCGCCGCCATCCCTAAAGGCGCACCCAAAGGGTGTGTCAAGCGGGTAAATATAAAGGTTGGCAAACTCTCCGCAGTGGTGCCGCAAAGTCTGACGTTCTGCTTTGACATTGCCAGCAAGGACTCGGCTCTTGCCGGCGCGAAACTGGTGATCGAAGAAATTCCGGTGAAGGCCCGGTGCAATGTGTGCCAAAACGAATGGACCATCAATGAAGCGGTTTTTACCTGTCCCGCCTGTAACAGTGGCGACATAAAGCTTATTTCGGGGCAAGAACTCAATATTGAGTCGATTGAAACGGCCGATTAGGCTGCCCGCGCGCGATGGCGAGGTGTTGCGGTAGATTCGGCTGAAAAAAATCATGAGGGCAAGTTATGGAAATCAAGGTGGTGAAAAAGGTCTTGGACGTTAATGATACCATGGCCATGCAAAACCGGGAGGTATTCAAAAAGGCGGGCGTTTTTGTGTTAAATATGATGAGCTCTCCGGGATCCGGAAAAACCACCCTGCTGGAAAAAACATTGGTACGCTTGATGCCGAAAATGAATAGCGCGGTGATCGTGGGCGATATTTGTACCAGCAACGATGCCGACCGGCTGGCGCGGTCTGGCGCACCCGTGGTTCAGGTCAATACGGACGAGTTCGGCGGGGATTGTCATCTGGCGGCCCATGTTATCGGAAAGGCGGCGGAAAATTTTAATTTGAATGAGTTGGACCTGTTGATCGTCGAGAACGTGGGAAACCTGGTTTGCCCGGCTGAATTCGATATCGGCGAGGATGCCCGCGTGGTGGTGCTGAGCGTCACTGAAGGGGAAGATAAACCGGTAAAGTACCCCCTTATGTTCCGCGAGTGCAACGCGGCGTTGTTGAATAAGATCGACTTGCTGCCACATCTTGACGGTTACGACAAAAATGCCGCAGTGGCCTATATTCACCAGGTTCATCCCGGGATGCCCGTGTTTGAGGTTTCGGCTAAAACCGAAGCGGGATTTGAGCCCTGGCTTGAATGGCTGGCCGACCGTGCCAAAGAAAAGGCGTTGAAAGCTTAATAGAAACCATGGCCGCGATTCGGTGAGTGGCCTACCCTCCCCGAATCACTGCCATGGCATCTCTTGCAACATTTCGGTTTTTCAGGCGATCCACACGGCCATGTTCTGCGCCATACTGAGCACCTTGGTGCTGACACGCCCAAGAACAAATTCTTCCACCATGCTCAGGCCGCGCCGGCCGACCACAATCGTTCCCATACCGGCCCCTGTGGCATTTTTTACCAGTTTGCTTGCCCGGCTGACTTCCTCATCCAGTATCTGAACAAAAACCTCACTGGGATGAAACCCGGCATTTACCAAACGGTTTTCTGCGGCTTGCATCTGCGGCAGGATATCTTTTTTGGCTTGATCCACCCATTCGTGCTCATCGTCCGGCGTGAAGAAAAATTCGCCGGCTAAATGCAGGTTCAGCCGGCGAATAACATGGCATAGCGTGACGGAACAGTTTGCCGGATCAATCATTGTGGAGACCACGGAAACCGCTCTATTGGCGCCTTCCGAACCGTCAAACCCCACCAATACTTTTTTGGGGGAGGGGTCTCCGCCGACCACCACGATAGGTATATGCGGGGTTTTGCCGACCAACTTGTTGGCCACGCTGCCGAGGACAAAATCTTTTATTCTACTGATACCGGTGCGGCCTACAACGACGGCATCATAGCCGTTTAACGATTCTTGAAGAATATCTCTGGCGATTCCCACCTTTTTGGGCTGAATATGAATGCTAACGGCTTTATCTGGAAAGTCGGCTTTCATTAACACGTCCTTTGCTTTCGACATGAACGCGTCTAAGTCTCTTTTGGTTTGGCTTTCCCAGGCACTGATGGAAAGCATGGTTGATCGAAAAGCGGCTTCTTTTCTTAAGTCCAGAAAGGACTCGGGGACACTGGCCCTAACACTGAACAGGACCACCTCGACCCTGCCGGCGGAAAACGCGCCGCCTATATACCGAACCGCATTAAGGGATTGATCGGAGCCGTCAGCTGCCATTAGTATTTTTAATTTTTTATCCATAAATTCCTCCTTTCGGATTTGAGAAAAAAAGAAACTTGCCCGGCGCCTTTTCGCGCGGAACCCCCATTGGATCATTTTTAGTCTATACCAATACAAGAATCATACCATAGTTGAATTTTATATCTATCTGTTTTAAATACTATTATTGGCACAAAGGCGGCGAGGAGGATATCGTTGCCCGTCGGTGTTTTTTCCAGCGTGTAAATCAAGGCGGGAAATGGGGCGCCTGTCATTCATTGCCGGTTTTCCATATTGACCCGCTCCCGGTTTTCCTGCATAGTTTCTCGGAAGAATAAGGAAATATCGTGAAAATTTCTTTTACCGGTGGAATAAAAATTCCTTCCATCAAAAGGAGATGGCTATGTTTCGTAAATTTCATGGCAAGGCGTTATGTTATTTGTTTTTAGCAATGCTCATTGTTGCCATCGGATCAATCGCACATGCGGGAAAGATCACCGCCTTTACGGCAGACCAGGTGCATTCCGATGCGACCGGAAAGGTGATCAGTTCCGGAAAGATGTATGTCGCACCCGGAAAAATGCGCATGGATGGCATGTCCGGGGCCGAGGAAGGCCGGAAGTTATCCATGATTATTCTTACGGATGAAAAGCGGCAGGCGACGTTAAACACCGAAAAAAAGCTCTATTTTGAAGGGCCGTTGACTGATGAGACAATGATGAGCGGTATGATGAAGGATATGAAAGCCAACAGCAATGAAAAGGTGTTGGGCACGGAAGATGTCGGCGGGTTTACCTGCACCAAGAGGGAAGTGACGACAAGCGTTGAATTTATGGGGATGAAAACAGTTTCTAAACAAACGGTGTGGGTGACTGACAAATTGGACATGCCGATTCGAACCCGAATGCAAGACGGCAGCACCACGGAACTCAAAAACATTGTTAAAGGCACGCCCGCCGGAAAATATTTTAACATTCCCGAAGACTATAAAAAAGTGTCCAGCATGATGGCCGTGATGGGAATGGAGATGTCAAATGAGGACATGGATGAGGACACGCAAGCAGCGCAAGATGCCGCCGAAAGGGTGCCTTTTAAGCTGCCCGAGGGAATGCCGAAAGAAATGAAAGACTTTAAATTCCCCGCCGGAAATTAGGCCCTTTATCAGAAACATGCACGAAAAAGCGTGTGTCATTGGAAAAGGTTGTTAGCGGCCAAGCATTCCAGCCGCCCAGCTTCCGGCTTTGCCGGTTTAGGCGCATCATCAGATAGTGTGGCTCACAACCCCAACTGTTTGATGTCCTCCAGATACCCGGGGTACCGGGAAAGATAGAAGGATAAGGGCTTGGGAAAGTTGTTGCCGAAGATGCCGTCGATGAAAAGCTGGCTGATTTCCCGATGTCGCTGAAGTGAAAATTGCGAACTGACCAGAATGTGGCGTTCGTCTTCGGTGAGGGTGGCAAATAATTTCGCCAGGGCGCTTCGGGCGCGGGGTTGATACATCCAGAAATAAAGAAAATCCAGCGCATGAAGCATAATGATGTGCTCCAATTCAGCGGCTTCCGACTTCGCGGATTTTTTTGGTGCGGCAGTGGTTTCCAGAAGCTTGAATGTCTTCATGTCGGGAAAGAGCAGCTCCAGCTCTGCGTATACATTCAGCATGTCGTTGAATTTTTGCCGATAGTCCCGCAGTCGCGCACGGATGTTAGCATATCGGTCAGCAAGGCCCTCAATAATGCCGGCCACAAAATCAGAAGCGGTTTTGGAAATGATGGCGGCCCATTTCTGCAGCACGCTGCTTGGATCGACCACGTCGAACATGGGCAGCAATATGCCCAGAAAGGAATTCAACGCAACAGCGATGGGAATGGATAATATGCTTCGAAGCAGGTTGCCGTAGGCCGCAGCTTTCGGCAGTCCCCGAAGGATATTGTGCGTAAAGAGGTAAATGCCGTTGGCGATGGCCATAAAGGTGTATAGCAGCACGGCATGATTGGCCGTGGTGATGCCGAAGCCGGAATCGAGTATGACGGTTTTTACCAGGTAATCGAGCAATGGGACGGAAAATCCCGTATACAGCAGGGAATCGGTGAGCCGGTCCCAACTGATATAGTTATTCCACCGCAGCAAGGGCGACCGCCGGAATCCGCCGCCGCCCAGTACCGATTGAATGATGTTTCGAATGCCCGTGATGCCGAACCAGATAAATGCGCCCAAATACGCCAGCACCCACCAGTCCTTGGTCAGGGCGAACGTGGCGAACGCGGGAATGAACCCGAGCAGCACCTTAAGCGCATTCTTGATTCGAGTATTCAAATACTTCCAGGATAATCCGGGTTTCTTATGGGTATGAATTTTTTTCTCGAGGGAATACCCGGCGACTTCCTGCTTTCGAATCCCCCCGAGGGTGACGATATTTCCGATTTGCGCCATTTTGGTGGCCGAAGATTCCACCTGCCAGCTCTTTTGGCAGCTAAAGCCGATCCAGTTAAAAAAGGGCGCCATCAGGGCAAACCGGTATAGCAGGGGATGAATCGGCGGGTCGGTTCGGTACGGAATATAGGTGCTGGTCGGATACGCGTTGATACGCAGGGGAAGCACTTTTCTGATATGTTCCGAGCGGCGCCAATGAATTTCCCGCTGCGCCCGCAGGGGCAGGGTTTCCTTGATCGCAAATCCCATGCCGTAGGCCTTAAAGGAACGCCCTGTCGAGTCACTGCCGATGCGCGATTTGAGCGGGGTTTCCTGGTAAAAGAGTTTCAGGCTCGGCAGATCGTGCAAAATGGTCGTGAGTTTAGCGATCCGGTCCGCTTTGTCGGGATAATCAGCCGATTCGACCTGTGAAATAATCCCCCTTACCATGTGTTTTAGGGAAATAAGGCTTTCATGATTGACGGCTTGCTGAAGACGGTTGATATCGGGAAGATGATCGGTAATTCCCTCCGTGTAATCCTTTAAATTAAATATTTCCAGCCGGGTGATGCCCCCTTCGCAGTCATAGAGAAGTTCCAACACCTCATCGACCTTGAGATTCGTCAGGTTCAGTGTGATACGATACCCGGATCGCAAGGCCGCTAACCGATTCAACACCTCGGGTGCGGAAAGCCGCATCAGTTCCGGAAGATTCTTCTCCTCGTGCGGTACTTCCGGGAAAACGATTTCCGGATTATTGTCAGGAGTCAGATAAGATTTAATCGTGGCCTCGATGTCCAGGGTATTCATGGTCTGAATATAGTCATCGATTTCTTTTCGGCGTGACGCGTCGGCAGTGCCATAGGCAGTGCTCAATGTGTCAAGCTTGATCTGCAGCGCGTCCACCATCAGGTTTTGAATGTACTCCGACAGGTGCACTTTTGATTTCTGACCGGCACCGACAAATTTTAAAAAGGCCGCTTCATCAATAGCGGGTAAAACCAAATCATAAGCGGCATTGATTTTTTGACGATAGGTCACATTGAATTTTTTCAGCAGTTCCATCACATGACGTTGCTGATATTCGGAAGCTTCCCGGCCCTGGTCCATGAGCGTCATGACATGCGGCTCGGCCAAAAAGCAAAGAAAATCCTGAGTATCCGCAAACCCGCGGGGCACCCAGATGAGTTGAACATATTTATCCCGGTACCGGCCGTAAAATTCGATGCCGACTCGAATATCGATGCCCATAATTTTTGCCGCGCTGAAAAGTTCGGCGGCGAACCGCGGCTCGATATAATTATAGTGAATGACCCGTAACCGGCGAATGCCTTTGATCCAGGCATCCATGACGAGATGGGTCGGGGTTTTGCGACCCTTGGTGTTGGCATCGTGCACATGGTCGTCAAAGGTGAGTTGATTCCACTCCTCGGGCATTTCAAGCAGGCGAAACCGTCGAAGCTTGCGCCGCACAATGCGGGGTTTTCCAAATGCGGCGATTCTGAAATCATGAGCGAGGGTCAATTGGCGATGATAGTCCCCATGCGCCCGCACAAGCTCTTTCATCAGCTGCAGCAACACGCGGGCCGTGTTTTTGGGCATGGGACCGCCGGTGGTGTCAATGGCTTCCGCGCGCAACATTTGCAGCGCATTGATTCGATCCTCCATCGCGCCGACTTCCAGGGAGTTGAGCAGGTGTGCAACGGCATAGGCAATTCGAAGCCCTTTGGATTCGGTCATCGTCTTAATGCCGTTCGGGTGAAAAACCGAGTAATACCGCTTTCGGGCGAATTCCCGACGGTTTCCCTGCCCGTGAATCTCATTGACAATCTTGATCAGCTCGTGATCCCGCTTGTCAAAAAGTATTGGCGACGAATAGCTTCTCATTGATGTGAACCCCGGCGGTTTTTTTTACCGATGTATATTTTTTTTGTTATTAAGCACGAATTAAAAGGAAAAAGCAAACGGATATCTCTTCGTAGGCCGCGGCACCGTGTAGAAAGAGGATCCGATTCCAGCCGTGTCAAACTCACCTGATAGGGACCTGATTGGCACTCAAAGCCTTCTGGCTTTTTGAGCGTACCTGAGTTATCTTGATACGTAACGCGGTGCCACGGATCGGCTGGATTTTTGGCTTTTTCACAGCCTGTAAAGGAAACTTCGAAAAGCCATTGGTGAGGGTTGCTGAATGCGAGGAACAAGAAACAATGCCTGATGAAGAGAATATCAATCCGGTTTCCCGTGATATTGACATGCAAAAGCAACTGGAAATTTTTCAGGGGCTCTATGATCTTTCCCTGGCGATGATCGCCGAGCGAAGCCTGGACGAAAACCTGACCCTGATCGTTGAAAAAAGCCGACGCCTTCTGGGAACCGATACTGCCTTTATCGCACTTCACGATGAAAAGACCGATGAGTTGTGCTGGCATATCTCCTCCGGGCTGGTTACCAATGCCTTTAAACACCTGCGGGTGCCCATGGGAACGGGGTTGGCCGGCCGGGTCGCACAAAATGGTAAGTATTACGTGGTGGAAGATTATTATGCGGAAACAGGACCCGAGTTTCACGATGTGGCCCGCGGGGAAGGCCTCCTTTCCGGCATCGCTGTGCCGGTTCAGATCGGAAAGACCAATTTCGGCGTTCTCTTTGCGTTTAACCGAACCAAAACGAAGTTCACCAAGACCGATCTGGATGCCCTGAATCTCTTTGGAAATCTTGCGGCCGTGGAGATTACGAGAAAGCGCGCCCTTGACCGGATCAAGGAGGGAGAGAAGCAATACCGGCGGCTTTACGAAACCGCAGAGCGAAGCAAAGCGCTTTACCAGAGTTTTTTAAATGCATCCATTGACGCCGTCTGTATTTTCGATCTCTCCGGCCGTGTCTTATACGTCAGTCCCTCTTTTACCCGAATATTCGGCTGGACAGAAGAAGAACTCAACAGCGGACGGGCCCGCTTCGTCCCCGATTCGGAGCGAGCGCTTGCCAAAGATCTTCAGCACCGGATTTTAGAGCGTGGGGATATGGTTGACGGGCTGGAAATAAAGCGCAATGCAAAGGACGGCTCCGCTATCGATGTGCGGATCAGCGCCGCGCGGTATCGGGATCATAACGGGGATGCCGCTGGGGTATTTGTTATTTATCGCGATATTACCTCCTTTAAATCCCTGGAGCGTGCCAGGCAACGGGCCGTTCATCTGCTTTCCCATGAGTTGTTGACCCCTCTGAGCATCATCGAAGCCAATATCAAATCGCTGGAAAAGCCAGGCCTTTCCGATGAGGTTTGGAAGAAAAAGACCAGCAGAATACAGGCTAATTTAAATCGCCTCAAAGACTTGCAGCTCATCGTGCGCGAGATTGTGGATACGCCCACCTACCGGCCTTCTCCGCTGCGGTTGGGGTCTTTCATCAACAATACGGTTCGGTTGCTTGAAAAGGAATGTGCGCTCCGGAAGATACTCTTTACTTATCGGCTAGAATCCGTCGGCATGATCGTTTTCGATCAGCGAATTCTTGAACTGATGCTCAGAACGCTTATCAAAAACGCGGTGGAAAACACACCCGATGAAGGCGAAATCGTCATTTCTCTGAAACGCCAAGACGGCGATGTCTTTCTGGAAGTAATGGATTACGGCGTGGGCATTCCGGCGCGGGACCGCGAGTTTATTTTTAAGGCGTTTCACCACACCCGGCATACGGCGCTGTATGCAACCCGAAAGCCTTTTGTCTTTAACGCGGGCGGCAAAGGCCTGGAGTTGATGCGGCTTAAAATTTTGTCCGAGGAAGGCGCTTTTGACATTCATTTTACTAGCGAGCGATGCCGATTTCTTCCGGGTAGCAGTGATAAATGCTGCGGCCGGATTTCCGAATGCGCATTCATCAAAAGCGCGGATGAATGCCGACGCTCGGGCCGAACCACTTTTCAGGTGCGCATTCATGCCGCTGCGCATGCACCCGATTAAACCGATAGAGTCTTTCTCTGATTTTCGAATCACAAAGATCGGCGAGCCTGGAGATGCCGTGAACAAAAATGAAACCTATGGAAAGGAATCCCCATGCCAACACTTCTGGAGCAGATTAAAAGTGATCCGTACGCTGCGTTTCTGGGCATTCAAGTCCACCAAGCCGGGCCGGGCCATGCCTCCTGTTCCTTAACCATCACCAAAGACATGCTTAATTTCATGGGCCTGGTGCACGGCGGGCTGATTTTCAGCCTGGCTGATGTGGCTTTTTCCGCCGCGTCCAACAGTGATCATTTGCCGTCTTATGCGTTGGATGTAAGCGGCTCTTTTTTAAAGACCGCTCAAGTGGGCGATATTATCGTGGCTGAGGCCTCACTGGTGCACACCACGAGGCGAACCGGCGTCTATCGAATGAATATCCTCAGGGGAAACGAGTTGCTCGCTACGTTCAACGGAACGGTTTTCAGGAAAGTCTAACAGATGACCATGATTGACAACCGTGAAGCGGAGTTATAATAAGTAAGCCATCATTTCACACTGAATCGAAACAAACCGGAGAACTTTTTTTTGAATGCACACCATGAAGGATGAAAACAGCAACGCCGGCGACATGGTCGGCAATCAACTTCTTGAGCTTCAACGGCAACGCGCCGCGCTGGCCGCATTGCCGGGTGAAAAGGCGATCAATTATATTTTAGAGGCACGCAACCCCGCAGCGCTGGTCCATTCCCTGCCCGAGGAGGATTTCCATTTTTTGATCCATGATATCGGGCCGGAAGATGCCCTTCCGATTCTTGCGTTGGCTACGGATACGCAGCTTGAATACATTCTGGACATCGAGGGATGGCGTCAGGATCGAATTCAAATACCGGTGCTAACAAAATGGCTGACGCTGATGATGCAGGCCCACCCCCAGCGCCTCGTGGCTTGGCTGGTGGAACAACAGCCGGATCTGATGGATTTTTTCCTGCATAAGAACATTCAGGTTCTTATTCGCGAGCATGATCAGGATCCGTCAGATTTCGGGGATGATTTTTTTACCTTGGACGATGTGGTGTATGTCCGTATTCTTCCGGATCGGTACCCGGCCGATTTCGATGAAAGCGATCCGGATGAGGCGGATGAAGAAGGAGAAACGCGCCGAACCGCCTTTTTGCAACGATTGCTTGCTCGGGTGGCGGATTATGATCATGTGTTATATCAGCAAATTCTGATGAACGCCGCCGGGCTATTGCCGGTGGAAGCCGAGGAATCCCTCTATCGACTGAAAAATGTCCGGCTGGCGGAAAAAGGGTTTTTGCCCTTTGACGAGGCCGTTGGCATTTATCAACCGCTTGATCCGAAAGCGCTTTATCACCAATCGCCCAAAACCTTCGAGCCGGTGACTGAAGCGGGAATGCAGATGACCGTACCGCAATATACCTCCGGCATGCTTCCGGAAAAAACCGCTTTCACCGACGCCCTTCGGCTCATCGATTCCGAACTAAGGCTGCAACAAATTCAGATTGAGTTTGCCGGCTTAAGCAACCAGTTGATTGCCGCTGACCAGCGGTTGATTCAGGACAGAAGCGTATTGCGGGAAATTGTCAGAAAGGCCTGCGGGTATCTGAGCATCGGGATTGAAGCGCTCTTTAACCTGAAACAAAAACCGGACCAAGCGTCCATGTCCGCCCATGGGGCAGCCTTGATCAAGCGGTTTCCCCTTGCACAGATTTTCAGGGTCGGCTATGGCCGGGTGCTTCAGCTTAAATGGAAAGTTCTGCGCTGGCAAAAAAATGCCCAATATGTCGCGGCCGGGTTGCCCCTGAGCTTCTGGGGGGAAACATGGATGGGCGTGCTGGGTGGTCTGATGATAAAAAAGCCCCTTTTTTTCGACAACTATCAAACCGGCACCTTATACCGCGAGTTTGAAACGATTGAAGAAGTCCGGATTACAGATCAAACCATTGAACAAATCATGGTCATTGACGAACTGCTTTCTCATCTGCCGGTTCAGCTTCACCGGCGCAAGGATCAGTTGCTGACGTATAAGAACCTGATGCTGACGGCCTGGGCGCACCATCATTTGAATGCTTCCCGAAAAACAAACGGTCCAAAAGCGCCGGCTTCGCTGACACAAAAGGAATTTCATCGGTTTTTTATCGAGCTTTTCGGAATTATGGAAAAGGCGCATTCCCCGGCCCCCCGAAAAACACCCCTTGCCATGAAAACATCCTTTCTCAACTGGCTGTCAACCACAACCGGACAAAGCGCCCTGAATATTACCGATCGAATAGGGCCCAGTCTCGATGCGCTTTTTGAAGAAGTTGACGACGAGCTTGGAATGGTAGCGCCCAAGGACATAGATCCTCGATTTGTCACCCTTTTTCTTATAAAATAAGTTTTTGCCGGCTTATTCGCCATGGCGCCGAACCGAAGGAAATCGGCTTCGGTCCGTATGCGGCAAAAACTTTGCGGCGGAAAACCGGTTCATGAACTCCTGATTGACATTTAGTTCCAGATACGTCACCCGATCCCGAATCTGATCGATTTCGGCGATACAATCCGAGGTCAGCATTCGGGTCGCTCCTCCCAGGGAACTGTTGCCGAGGGACCGATAGTGATTCAACGGCAAATCCGGCAACATGCCGATCGTGACCGCGGAAGCCGGATTGATAAAGGAGCCGAAGGTGCCGGCGACATACACCGTTGCAAGGCTATCCAGTTCGATGCCCACGGTTCCGGAAAGGGTTCGTAAAATCGTATACATGGCCGCCTTGGAACGAACGAGGCTGTCGAAATCCGCCTGGGAAATGGTCAAATCCTCACCGGTGGCCGATGCGTCCGCAGGAACCACCACCAGGTACTGCATCTCGTCTTTTTCCTTCAAGCGCTTGCCGCAACGATCGGGAACCAATTTTCCCCGAATATCCAAAAACCCGGCCAGAAATAATTGCGCGGCAAGATCAATCAGCCCGGAACCACAAATCCCCCTGGCGGGGGCATCATCTATGGTACGAATCTCAAATTCCCCGGTATTCGCCTGAATGGCCACCCGGTCAATCACGCCCGGACCCGCCATCATGCCCATGCGGGTCACGCCCCCTTCAAGGGCAGGCCCGGCCGCACCAGCACACGCAATCAGCCAGTTCTTGTCGCCGAGAACGACTTCGGCGTTCGTTCCGACATCCAACAGAAGCGCAGGTGCTTCGGCCCGGTGCAATCCGGCGTAAAGAATACCGGCGATCAAGTCCCCGCCGAAGTAGCTTCCCACATTCGGGAAAATAAATACTCTCGCGGCAGGGTGAATGGCCAGGCCCAACGCTCCGGCTGAAACCACCCCCGGACTGTTAACCACCGGAATATACGGTTCGCGAATCATCCATCTGGGATTGAGCCCCAGAAACAGATGGGTCATAGCGGTGTTGCCGGCCAGACTAACAGCGTAAATAGTATCCGGCGATATTCCGGCGACTCGGCACATGCTGTTGATTCGATCATTTAACCCATCCATGATTAAGCGGTGCAGTTGCACCGCACCGGTATCGGTGTCCGCATGGTGCACTCGGGTCAATATATCCGGGCCAATAGCGATTTGCGGATTGTCGAACGCCGATTCCGCCAGAATTTGCGCACTTGTCAACGCCATCAGGCGAAGCACCACCCTGGAAGTTCCCAAATCCACCGCTAACCCGACAACCGGTTGATTTCCTCCGGTCGCTTTTATGTCGATTAGAATATATTCATGCCGGTCTTTAAAGAGGATGCAGTCCACTTGATTTTCGTATTGTCGCAACCGCTGCGGCAGACACCGCAGAAGGGCCAAGTCCATCTTGACTTGATCGGTTTGCAATGCCGACCTCAATTCGTTGATCAACCGTTCCGCGTCCGCGGTGTTATTTTGAAGAGAGGGAGCCTGAAGAGAAACCGAGGTTACCCAGCGAGATACTGTCGTTTTGTTCATTGAATGCATCCCATTGCATGGATTGTTATTCGTTTGTATTCCTGAACCGGCAAAGCCGGAAGCGGGGCGACCGGGCTGCTTGGCGGCCAACGACCTTCTCCAGAATTATGCGCGTTTTTTTGGGCATGTTTCTGATAAAGGGTTTATGCCCTTATACCGGACAGAGCGTAAAATAAAAGCCAACTGAATGTATTTGCTAAAAAATATTCAATGCGCTACATAGAGGCCCGTATAGATTTCATTTCAGTTTTGCGCTCCTATAGCCGATTAGATTTGAGAAAGCCTTGAGGGCACTGGCCTTTCCAAGTAATTCGGTCTGGTCCCGTTTGTAGCCATCAGATTGCTTTCGGAATATTTGCCTATGACACAATTGTCTGGAAATTCGCCGCACAAGGCCACAGCGGAGAGCGCATCGTTTGCGTTATACACCTTTACGATAAGCTTTGACCGGCTTATCCCCGGCGTAGACAACCTCCGCCATGATGTTTATCTGAGCCCCGTCCTGTGCGCCGCCGCCAAAAAAGTCGTTCGCACCGCCATGGCAAAATATGCGCAAGCTGAAGACATCCTGAATATAAAGATTAGCCCCACCGCGGTCAAGGAAAGAGAGGCGTTTAAGCGCATTTGTGGCGAAATTCTTCAAGAAGCCGTCCATATAGCCAAATCGCGGGGTGAAATTCAGATCGATTATTTAAGTCAGGCTGCCGTTTTTAAACTGATCATCGAAACGAATCTGGATCAATATACTGAAATTGTTGAAAATTTTCAGCGCAGAATCCTGGCCGGTGAGCGAGCGGTCCAAAAAGATGTAAAGGAAATCGTTCGGCTCAAAGAGAGATTATCCGCCCTTCGTGAAAATCGGTCTGCTATTATCCGTCAGTCCGGATTGGAGCTATTTCAATATGTGTTGGAGGTACACCGGGACGTGCTCGTTCCGCTGCGCACCGTCAGTTTCGGGAAAGAGACCCTTTTCCCCAACGATATCTTTTTAAATCCGATGCTGCACGCAACATTCCCCCCCGACGATAAGATGATGCTTGAAACATACACGCTGTTGGGGCGGCGCATTGAAGACCCAGACCGTTATGACAGCCTCTTGTCACTGATAAAGGATCTTGTCCGTGAAACACTCCCGACGAGCGATCACACCGATCAATCCCTTGACCAATGGCTCAAACAAGCGGACAACCTGGCTCGGCTGACGGACGCCTCCGTTACCCGAAAGACGATGAAAAAACTTAAAAAAGAGGGGGGGCATCGCGAAGCGCGCGACGCCTTGAAACAACTGGCCCGAACGCAAGAGCAACACCTTCGTATCTTTTTTCGACAATTTCGCCGGGCCAAGCTGATCAAGCGAATTTGCGCAGCCTATCAGATGTTGCCGATTTGTTCAAATTATTGTCCGCCGTTACAGCCCAGGCAAGTGCTCCAATTCTTAACGGAGAGAAAAACCCGCCGCTTTTTAACAGGGCAACTTAAAGCGTATGGAAAAATTTATGGAAAGGTTATTTCGTTAGGACCGCTTCGGCAAAAAGCCCGGGAACTGAATAGAATGCTCAAACCCCGGAAACAGATGGCCCTACTTCGATTTTTCGACGATTTTTCACGATACCATCGAGATGAGGGCAATTACCATCTCCTCTCGGAAGCCATGGGACAAATTCATTTAATTACCGATTCGAAAACACTTGATCTGTCACGGGCAAACAAAACTCTGTTTGAATTTCTATTGCCCCATGAACGCGCACCTGAGGAAAAGCCGATTATTCATCATGTCATCCTGAAGGCGGACGTTCGAGGTGCGACGGACTTGGCCCATCGAATGATTGAGCGACGGCTGAACCCGGCATCTTTTTTCAGTTTAAATTTTTTTGAGCCGATCTCCGCCGTATTATCCCGGTATGGGGCAAGCAAGGTCTTTATCGAAGGCGATGCGGTGATTCTTTCCATTCTTGAGCATGAGGCCGAGCCCTCCGAATGGTACGCCGTGGCTCGGGCTTGCGGGTTGGCGGTACAAATCCTGATGATCATCGAGCGATACAATCAGCGAAGCCGGCAAAACGAGCTGCCGGTACTGGAAGTCGGTTGCGGTATTAGCTATTTGGCAAAGCCGCCCGCATTTCTATTTGACGGGGACAGTCGCATCATGATTTCACAGGCCATTAATCATGCGGACCGAATGTCCAGCTGCACGCGGACCTTGCGAAACCTCAAAGGGATGAAAGCCGGCCCGTTTCATTTACGCGTGCTGCAGACCGCCAGCGAAAAAGAACAGGCAAAAACACGGGACGATCTTTGCATTCGATACAATGTGAACGGCATCGAACTGAATGCAGCCGGTTTTGAAAAACTAGCCAAAGAGATCAAGCTCAAGGCTATCGAATACACCCTTCCGGGCCCCGGGAAATTGAAAACCGTTCTGTATACCGGAAAATTTCCAACCGTGACCGGGCAGTACCAGCGGCTCATCGTACGAGAGGCCCGTATTCCCGAAGTTTCGATGGACTCGCTTCGTTTTCTCGGTTGGACGCATAGACGGTATTACGAGGTCTGCACCCACCCGGATTTGTTTGCCCATGTAAGGTCCAAGGGGGATGATTAATCACCTATCGCACTCGCGCCACCGCTGCCACCAACCGCGGCAATAGCTCGCCGGCTGATCCCTGCAAAAACACATCGGTCACCCGGTGTGTCAGCGGCGTTCTATCTGGGTTTATTTCAATGATTTTGGCGCCGGATTCCTTGGCCGTTTCAGGAATCATGGCAGCCGGTTGCACCACTGCCGAGGTGCCGACCACCAGCATCACCTCGCATTGGGTGCTCAGTTGATGCGCCTTTTTCATGGCCTCCGCGGGAATCATTTCGCCGAAAAAAACGCATTCCGGGCGAAAAATTCCGCCGCAGTGACACCGCGGCGGCAGCACCGCCAAATCCAGTTCGCTGGTTTGCAGCCGCCGTTCACAGGACATGCACCGGTGCCGGGCAAAACTGCCATGGAATTCGATTACCTCCGTGTTACCGGACCGCTGATGAAGTCCGTCAACATTTTGGGTGATAACCGCTTTCAGTAGCCCGAGGTCTTCGAGTTTCGCCAACCCCTTGTGACCGTTATTGGGTTCCGCCTTATTCAGGGTTTGAACCAGGGGAAAAAGAAATTCCTTCCAAATTTTATCCGGGTGCTTTCGGTAACTGTCGATGTGCGCATATTCAAAGGGGTCAAACTTCTCCCAAACGCCGCCCCGCCCTCTAAAAGGCGCAATACCACTTTCCACCGAAATTCCCGCACCGGTCAACGCAATGGTTACGCGGGATATCGCCAGTAAATCGGCCGCCTGAGAAAGGTTCGTACCCATTGAGTTTCCCCTTTTTGATGGATGGTCTCGTAAAAACTCAAATTTTAAATCTCATACCACACCCCACCGCCAGACAATCAAATCCATAACCGTTTTTTTGAATATCCTGGCTGACGGTATTCATGAGGCGGTCCAGCTGTTGGTCCGATCGTTCCTGGTTCAAATGAAAAAACCCCAGCGTTTTGACACCGGCGCTTCTGGCCAGTTCCAATGCGTCGGTGTATACCGAGTGCCCCCAACCGGCGGTTAGTTGATATTCTTGCGGCGTAAATTCGGCATCGTGAAAAAGAAGATCGGCGCCGGCGGCAAAATCGATATAGGCTTCTATGGAAAGTCCGTGTGGATGGATATAATTGAGTTCATTATCTGTTAAAAAAACGAATGTCTTTCCATCCTCTATAAACTTGTATCCAAAGCCGTTATTGGGATGACTGATGGGTATGGGAATCACCTGAAGGGCGCCAACGGAAAAAGCGCTTGCCGGAGTGCGTCTGTATTCAATCCGGGCTTCGATATGATCGAAGGAAACCGGAAAATGGGGTGGCGCCATGGTGTCGGCCAGAACGCGCCGAATCCCTTTTATCGAAAAAGGTCCCGAGTGCAAAACGATCGTCACCTCTTTTGAAAAAAGCGGCCTGAAAAAGGGAAATCCGATCACATGATCCCAGTGGGCATGCGTGAACAACAGATGGAATGAATTTCTTTTGTTTTCATAAAGGTGGTAGCCGAGTCTGCGAATACCGGTACCCGCATCCACGATGAGGGTGTCGCCGGTTTTGGTTACAATCTCAACACAGGTGGTGTCGCCACCATATTTGATATAATCTTTTCCGGAAACCGAAATGGAACCTCTAGACCCCCAGCACGTGATGATCATAATGGTTTTTATCCTTAACGCTTTTCAGCCTCCCGGCTTCAAGCTTTCAGTTTCCGGCATTGCCGAATCTGGTCGCAGTGCCTAAAAAGGTGTGCCAAATTCCGTCGCTGGACCATTCCTGTAAAATGGTCACCGGCGCCCGACATAAAAAGTCCCGAACCGCCTTTGCCTCGCTTCTCATCAGACCCGACAGAATAAAGCGCTTTTTGGTTAAAAATCCCGCGGAACGAATCAATTGCTGCATAATTTCAAAATGAATATTCGCAATCAGCAGATCCGCGGGTAAATCAATAAAATCTTCCGCTCTGCCCCGAATGACCAGAATTCGATCTTCCATATGATTCAGTCGTACGTTGTTTGAGGCGGTTTCGGCTGCCAGCGCATTGAGGTCCACTGCGAGGCATCGGCCACACCCGCTTTGGGTCGCCGCCAGGGCCAGAAGCCCGGTACCCGTGCCCAGATCCAACACGGAATCACAGCCGCCCGCGCACACGGCGATTTCAACCGCCTCCAGGCAGTCTCTCGTGGTCGCATGCGCGCCGGTGCCGAATACGACGCCAGGGTCAAGAATAATCGGCAGGCTCACTTCTGGAGCGCACCGGTCCGCAGCAGCAATCAACCAGGGCGGTCTCACATGAAATTTTCCTATACGCAACGCCGATGCGGCGGCCCCCTGCCATTCTTCATACCGCATATGAAAGCTATCCAGAAGGGCCAGCTCGGGCGATGCCTTTAACAACATCGCCACCTGCCCATTCGCCGGTTGCGAAAAAAATAGAAAAGAAAACCCGTCTTCTTCCCAATTGCCGAGAAAACCTGCAAGTGTGCGTTCAGCGCTTGCGGGGACTCGGCCCGACAAATAATAAATATAAAGTTCGCCGTATGGATTGCCGTGCGTATAATCCGCTGGATTTGCGCTGCTCATCTTTAATACACCCGGCGGTTACTATCCGATGATATTGTCGAATAAATGGTAGGCCGCCTTGACCGAAGGGCTTTCCTCTGGCATTTCCACGGTAGGACGTCCCTCGGAATCGAACTCGTATATCATCGGGTCCTCCGGTATAAGGCCGGCTAGCGTCAGCCCCTCGGCTTCAATCATTTCCATGGCACCGTGTGACAGCCCGTTTTTGGCCTGGTTTACCACCAAATAACTTTTTTTGAAGCCGATATTGAGTTGCTTTGCGAGCTGATAAATTCGAATTGCCGCCTGGAGACTTCTTCGGGAGGTATCCGAGACCAGCAGCAACACGTCCACATTCTGGGTGGTCAGCCGGCTGATATGCTCCATTCCGGCCTCGTTGTCCATTACCATATAGGGATAGTTGGCGGTCAGCGTTTCCAAAAACCTGCACAGCAGTGAATTGGCGGCACAATAGCAACCCGCACCTTCGGGTTGCCCCATCACAATCAAATCATAACCGTCCGCTTCAACTATTGCTTCCTCCATTTTCATGGACATGAAAATATCCTTGGTCATGCCACTGGGCACCTGACCTTTTTTCATCTCTTCCCGTGCGCCGCCCAAGGTGTCGTGAACCTCGACGCCCAAAACCTCATTAAAATTGGCGTTGGCATCCGCATCAACGGCTAATACAGGTGTTTTCCCTCTCGAAACCAAATACTTGACAAGCATACCGGCAAGGGTTGTTTTTCCGGTGCCGCCCTTTCCGGCCAGTGCAATTGAAAACGGCATTGAAATTATTTCCTTTCTTTTATTCCGCATTCGGCGTTTGGTGATCAACACAACCGCAACGCATAACGGATCATCATATTTTAGTTAACATAATATGTACGCGGTCAGTCGTCCGTCAAGTAACATTTATTGGCAAAAAATTAAAGCGGTTTAGCTGAACAACCCCTTTGGCAAGCACCCGACGCCGACGACGGACAGACGCAGGCTAAAACTTTCTCCATAATTATAGGGGGTATTATCCTTATCACGCTTATTTTCGTTGACACCAATCCGTTTACAGGGCAAAAACGTGTTATATTATATCGATTCAATAAGATATAAATTTTTCTTTAATCAATATGCCGATTGATTCATCATCGGGTGAGCGTTTATGCTGAGTATCAGAAAAATCGGGGGTATCGGTCGAACCTACCGCCATCTGAATCGCTACCGTCAGATTCTCTCCATTTTAATTAAATTTGGATTCGGAGATCTGATCGATCGGCTTGACCTGGAACAATATATCGATATCGGTATTCAAATCATCTCCCGGAAACAAAGAGATCGGGAGGAAAAGCGCACCCGAGCGGAACGGATGCGCTTGGCCGTGGAGGAATTGGGGCCGACCTACATCAAATTGGGCCAGATTCTCTCAACACGCCCCGATCTGTTGCCGGCAGACTTGGTCAGGGAGCTGTCCAAACTTCAGGATGAAATAGCACCGACCCCGTTTGATGCAATAAAAGAAATTATTGAATTCGACCTCAAGGTGCCGTTGACCGACATATTTTTGAATATTTCGGAAGTCGCCATCGCTTCGGCCTCCATCGGGCAAGTGCACAAAGGCACATTAAAAACAGGCGAAGAAGTGGCGGTCAAGGTTCAACGGCCAGGTATTCAGCGAACCATAGAAGTCGATTTGGAGATCATGCTTCATTTGGCGACCTTGATGGAACGACATATTGAGGAGATGGCCCAACACCGGCCCGTTAAAATTGTCGAGACCTATGCGCGTACCTTGTCAAAAGAAATCGATTATGCCGTTGAAGCCGCCAATATCGCTCGGTTTTCCAGAAATTTTAAGGATAATCCGACTGTTTATGTGCCGAAAGTCTATATCGAATTTTCCTCCTCTCACGTTCTTATCATGGAATATGTGGCGGGAATAAAGGTGTCTCACCTTGATCGATTGGACGCTGAAGGTCTGGACCGAAAGCTCATCGTGGCCCGTGGTGCCGATTTAATTTTTGAGCAGGTGCTGATTCACGGATTTTTCCATGCTGATCCGCATCCCGGAAATATTTTCGTTCTTCCGGATAATGTCATTTGCCTGCTCGATTTCGGCATGGTGGGCGTGGTCGACCGGGAAACCCGTGAGGAATTTGTCTATTTGATCGACAGCATTGTGCGGCATGACGAAACCCGAATTGTTCGCGCCTTGTTAAGGCTGACCGAATGGGAACATGAACCCGATTTGCGGCAATTTGAAAACGATATGGCCGATTTTATGGCGCAGCACCTTTTCAAGCCGCTCAAGGAAATTGAAGTCGGCAAATTCCTTCAGCAGATGCTCTCCGTGGCTTATCACCACCAACTGCGAATGGCGCCGGATACCTTTCTGATGATAAAAACCTTTACGACGCTGGAAGGGGTCGCCCGCCAGCTCGACCCCCAATTTGATCTTATGGCCCAGGCCGCGCCTTTTGTGATGAAAGTCCGCTTGGAAAAGTTATCCCCGAAACGGCTTATTTCGGAACTGTCGCGCCAGCTTTCGGATCTGACCGGTATTGTCGACAGACTTCCCAGGGAACTGCTGGAAATCATCCGTATGATTCGGCAACAACGATTGGGAATAAAAATTGAGCATCAGGGGCTCGAAGAGATTCTGTCCACTCACGACCAGATAAGCAACCGAATATCCTTTTCCATTATCATTGCAGCGCTGATCGTGGGTTCCGCCCTGATCGTTATCTCTAAAACCCCTCCGTTTATTTTCGGCATTTCGCTTATCGGCATCATCGGTTTTCTGGCGGCGGCCCTTATGGGCATTTGGCTTCTGATTGCCATCTTGAAAAAAGGAAGGTTATAACAGCCGATTTTGAAATGGGATCATCACCTCTCCCCGATTAAGACTTGACTAAATGACGCAACGCGTTATAGTCTGAATTAAAGAAATTCAGAAATCCCCCCATGATCTTTTATACCGTCGAAAGGAGTCTGAAACCATGCGAAAAATAAAAAAATATGCCAACAGAAAACTCTACGATACGATGGACAAACAATATATTTCCATGGAACAGCTCGCCGACTTGATTCGTTCCGGCGAGTCGGTCAGCATTCTGGACAATCAAACGGGTCAGGATATTACCGTTCAGATTCTGTCTCAATTGCTTTCCAAGGACAAACGGCAAAACGATAGCGAGGTGCTTACCGACCTATTGTCCCAAATGCTCAGACGCGGCGGCACGACGATTGCCGACTATGCCAAACGATATACGTCAAAATGGCAAGAAGCGGTTGTGACGGCAGAGGAGGAAATCGAGCGGATCGCGCGGCAACTGTTGAAGGACAAGGATTTGTCGGAAGGGGATGGCCAAAAGAAAAAAGAAGAAATAAAACAATATGTCGGCAAGCTCAAGGATTGGATCAGCGAAAAGGTTGACCAGCGGATCAATGATGTCCTCGGCATGATGAATCTTGCCTCCAAAGATCAGGTAAACCGGCTTGCCGGAGAAATGACCGCCATCGGAGCGCGGCTGGAGGCGATTGAGCGCCTGCTGAAGGGGCCGCAGCCGGAAAAAAAAGATCCAAAAGATGAAACGGATTAAAATCTGCCCATTGCACTTGCTTTCATTCCTGACGGGGGGTTAATAACATATGTTAGCAACAAATAGAAATGTCCGCTTTTGTAGCAAGTAAACTGTCCACTTTGCAATGTATATAGGAAACTAACCAAAGTAGCTGGGAAATCCCGTAGGCCCATAATATCCGGAGGGATTTTCCCAGCGGGCTACCCCCACGGGAGTCACGCTGCCATATCCACCCTTGAATTGATTAATACCCCTTTTTCATTATACTTTGACAACTTTCGCGGGCCATGAAAAACTGCCAAACTTCCATTCGGATAACGATGCACTCGAACCTGA